>JBKJQM010000436.1:0-7782 GCA_046594005.1 Mycobacteriales bacterium | reverse complement strand
CCCGACGAGCCCGCCTCCCCGACCGGGGGAGGCGGGCTCGCTCGCGTCCGGGACCCCGCACCGGGCGAGCTGCGGGTGCGGCTGGACCTGGCGTACGACGGCACCGACTTCCTCGGCTGGGCCCAGCAGCCCGGCCGGCGGACCGTCCAGGGGGTCGTGCAGGACGCCGTCGCGGTCCTGCTGCGCAACGACTCCCCCCGGCTGCAGGTCGCCGGGCGCACCGACGCCGGAGTGCACGCCCGCGGGCAGGTGGCGCACGTGGACCTGCCGGAGGAGCGCGCGCAGGACCCGCTGCTGCTGCGCCGGCTCAACGGGCTGCTTCCCCCGGACGTCCGGGTGCGGCGGGCGGGCCTGGCTCCGGACGGGTTCGACGCCCGCTTCTCGGCGCTGTCCCGGACCTACCGCTACCGGGTGGCCGACGGAGCCGAGCACGTCGACCCGCTGCGCCGCCACGACGTGCTGTCCTGGCCGCGGCCCCTGGACCTCGGCGCGCTGGCCGAGGCCTGCGTGCCGCTGCTCGGCGAGCACGACTTCGCGGCGTTCTGCAAGCGGCGCGACGGGGCGACGACCGTGCGCGCGCTGCTCGAGCTCGACTGGGCACGCGGCGTGGACGGCCTGCTCGTGCTGACCATCCGGGCGGACGCCTTCTGCCACTCGATGGTGCGCTCGCTGGTCGGCGCGATGCTGGCCGTGGGGGAGGGCCGTCAGCCGCCGTCCTGGCCGGGCGGGCTGCTCGAGCGGCCGGTCCGGGCCACCGAGGTCGCCGTCGCGCCGCCGCACGGGCTGGTGCTCGAGCACGTGGCGTACCCGCCGGACGACCAGCTGCGGGCGCGCCAGGGCGTCACCCGCAACCTGCGCGCCTGAGCCCTGTCCCCACCTCCCCGCGGAAAGGGGTCGACCGGACCCGCGACACTGGTCGGCATGGGGTACGTCGACGTCCAGAAGCTCTCGTACGTCCTGCCGGACGGTCGGGTGCTGTTCGACGATGTGAGCTTCCGCGTCGGGGAGGGCGCGAAGACGGCGCTGGTCGGTGCGAACGGCACCGGCAAGACCACCCTGCTCCGGATGATCGCCGGTGACCTCGCGCCCGCGGCGGGCGCCGTCGCGAAGACCGGTGGGCTCGGCGTGATGCGCCAGTTCATCGGGTCCATCCGCGACGACACCACCGTGCGGGACCTGCTCGTCGACCTCGCTGCTCCCGCGGTCCGCGACGCGGGAAAGGCGCTGGACGCCGTCGAGCTCGCGATGACGGCGACCGACGATGAACGGACCCAGATGCGGTACGCCTCCGCCCTCTCGGACTGGGGCGACGTCGGCGGCTACGAGGCCGAGGTGGTCTGGGACAAGTGCACGACGGCCGCGCTCGGCGTGCCGTACGACGGCTGCTCGCACCGGATGCTGCACACCCTGTCCGGTGGCGAGCAGAAGCGGCTGGCTCTCGAGGCGCTGCTGCGCGGGCGCGAGGAGGTGCTGCTGCTCGACGAGCCGGACAACTACCTCGATGTGCCGGGCAAGCGGTGGCTCGAGGCCGCCCTGGCCGAGTCGACCAAGACGGTGCTGTTCGTCAGCCACGACCGCGAGCTGCTCGCCCGCTCGGCGACCCGGGTGGTCACCGTCGAGGCGCACGGCGCGTGGGTGCACGGCGGGGGCTTCGAGACCTACGGCCAGGCGCGGCAGGCCCGGCGCGACCGGCTCGAGGAGCTGCACAAGCGCTGGGACGAGGAGAGGGAGCGGCTGCGCAAGCTCGTCATCACCCTGCGCGAGCAGGCCAAGATCAGCCCGGACATGGCGAGCCGATACTCCGCCATGCAGACGCGCTACGAGAAGTTCCTGGCCGAAGGTCCGCCGCCGGAGCAGGTGGTCGACCAGAAGGTCACGATGAAGCTCACGGGCGGCCGTACGGGCCTGCGGGCGCTGACCTGCTCGGGGCTGGAGCTGACCGGCCTCATGCAGCCCTTCGACCTCGAGCTGTTCTACGGCGAACGCCTCGCGGTCCTCGGCAGCAACGGCAGCGGCAAGTCGCACTTCCTGCGCCTGCTCGCCGGCCAGCCCGTCGCGCACACCGGTGACTGGAAGCTCGGTGCCCGGGTCGCGCCCGGCTGGTTCGCGCAGACCCACGAGCAGCCCGACCTCCACGGCCGGACGCTGGTCGAGGTCCTGCACCGCGGCACCGACGACGCGGGGATGGGCCGCCGGCGCGGGCTCGACCGCGCGCAGGCCATCGGAGCGCTGCGCCGCTACGAGCTGCACGGCCAGGCCGACCAGGCCTTCGACACCCTGTCGGGCGGCCAGCAGGCCCGCGTCCAGGTGCTGCTGCTCGAGCTGTCCGGGTGCACGATGCTGCTGCTGGACGAGCCCACCGACAACCTCGACCTCGACAGCGCCGAGGCCCTCGAGGAGGGCCTGCAGGGCTTCGAGGGGACCGTCGTCGCCGTCACCCACGACCGGTGGTTCGCCCGCGGCTTCGACCGCTTCCTCGTGTTCGGCTCGGACGGCCAGGTGTACGAGGCGCCCGAGCCGGTGTGGGACGAGGGGCGCGTGACACGTGCGCGTTGAGCGGGTGACCCCGGCGGACTGGCCGGCGCTCAGGGCGCTGCGGCTCGAGGCGCTGCAGGACGCGCCGGTCGCCTTCTGCGAGGCGTACGCCGACGCTGTCCGCCAGCCCGACGAGTCCTGGCAGGCGCGGGCCGCGCGCGGCGCAGTGGGCGGCGACTCGTTCCAGGTCCTGGCGTGGGACGGCGAGGCTGCGGCCGCCACCAGCGTGGGCTTCCTCGCCGGCGATGACGCGGTCTTGGCTGCCGTCTACGTGACCCCGGCGTGGCGTGGGCACGGGCTGCTCGACCGGATGGTGGAGCAGGTCGTCACGTGGGGCCGCGAGCAGGGGGCCGCGCGGCTGCGGCTGCTGGTGCACGAGAGCAACGCGCCGGCGACGGTGGCGTACGCCCGGCTCGGCTTCCTCGTCACCGGGCACCGCGAGCCATACCCGCTCGACCCCGCCACCGACGAGGTGGAGATGGCGCGAGCGCTCTGACCTGCACGCGTGCGGGCTTTGCAGCCCGAGCCGCGACTCGGGTATCGTCGTCGGCTGTTGCGCGGCGCGTTGAGTTGACGTGCGCCCGGCGCCACCCCGAGTCCAGTCTGCCCAGCAGAAGTCAGAGAGCGGTCCTGTGCGCACGTACACCCCGAAGCCCGGCGACATCCAGCGGGCCTGGCACGTCATCGACGCCGAGGACCTCGTGCTCGGCCGCCTCGCGAGCCAGGCCGCGATCCTGCTCCGCGGCAAGCACAAGCCGTACTACGCGCCGCACCTGGACACCGGTGACTTCGTCGTCGTCATCAACGCCGGCAAGGTCGCGATGACGGGCAACAAGGCCGCGCAGTCCACGGTCTACAGCCACTCCGGCTTCCCCGGTGGCCTCAAGCGCACGTCCTACGCCGACGTCCTCGCGACCCGCCCCGAGCGGATCGTCGAGAAGGCCATCAAGGGCATGCTGCCGCACAACACGCTGGGCCGTCAGATGCTCTCCAAGCTGAAGGTCTACGCCGGTCCGACCCACCCGCACGCGGCCCAGGCGCCGGTGCCCTACGAGCTGAAGCAGGTGTCCCAGTGACCGCCCCCGCAGACCTGATCCAGACGGTCGGCCGTCGCAAGGAGGCCATCGTCCGCGTGCGCCTCGTGCCGGGCACCGGCCAGTACAAGCTGAACGGCCGCACCCTGTCGGAGTACTTCCCGAACAAGGTGCACCAGCAGGCGATCAACGAGCCGTTCGCGACGCTCGAGAAGCTCGAGCAGTACGACGTCATCGCCCGCCTGCACGGCGGCGGCATCAGCGGCCAGGCCGGCGCGCTGCGCCTGGCCATCGCGCGGGCCCTCATCGAGGTCGAGCCCGACGACCGCCCCGCGCTCAAGGCCGAGGGCTTCCTGACCCGCGACTCGCGGATCAAGGAGCGCAAGAAGTACGGCCTCAAGAAGGCCCGCAAGGCGCCGCAGTACAGCAAGCGCTAGAACGTCGTCTGTCGAGGCGGTCACCCTGCGGGGTGGCCGCCTCGCGGCATGTCAGGAGGTAGGAGATGGCACGGCTGTTCGGCACGGACGGCGTACGAGGGCTCGCGAACGGCGAGGTCCTCACCCCTGAGCTCGCGCTCCAGATCGCTCGCAGCGCCGCCCACGAGCTGCTGCGGATGCGCACCGGGAGCGGCCGTCCGCTGGCCGTGATCGGCCGGGACACCCGCCCGTCCGGTCCGATGCTCGAGGCGGCCGCGGCGGCCGGGTTCGCCAGCGCGGGCGTCGACGTCGAGCTGCTCGGCGTGGTCCCGACCCCGCTCGTCGCGCACGCCTGCGCCCGCGGCGGCGCGGACCTCGGCCTGGTCGTCAGCGCCTCCCACAACGCGATGCCGGACAACGGGCTGAAGCTGTTCGGACCGGGTGGCTGGAAGCTGCCCGATGACGTCGAGGTCGCCCTGGAGGCCGGGCTGGGGCAGGTCCCGGACCGGCCCACCGGCCTGTCGCTCGGCGCCGTCCGGGCAGCGGGGCCGCAGCGGTCGGCGGCGTACGTCGACGCCCTGCTGGGTGCGCTGCCCGCGACCCCCACCGGGCTGACGTTGGTCGTCGACTGCGCCCAGGGCGCGGCGTCGGTGCTGGCCCCCGAGGTCTACCGGCGGGCCGGCGCCGAGGTCGTCGCGATCGCCGCGGACGGCGACGGTGCGCGCATCAACGACGGCTCGGGCGCCACGCACCTCGAGCTCCTGCAGGCAGCCGTCGTCGAGCACGGAGCCGACCTCGGGCTCGCGCACGACGGGGACGCCGACCGCTGCCTCGCCGTCGACGCCACCGGCGCGGTGGTGGACGGCGACCAGCTGCTGGCGCTGCTCGCGGTCGGCATGCACGAGCGCGGCGCCCTGCCGACCGGCACCGTCGTCGCCACCGTCATGAGCAACCTCGGCTTCGTACGCGCCATGGGCGACGCCGGGATCCGGGTCGTGCAGACGGCCGTCGGCGACCGCTACGTCCTGGAAGCGATGCGCGCCGGGGGGCACGCCCTCGGCGGCGAGCAGAGCGGCCACACGGTGCTGCTCGACCACGCCACCACCGGCGACGGCCTGCTCACCGGGATCAGCGTCCTCGGGCGGATGGCCGAGACCGGGCGATCGCTGGCCGAGCTCGCCGCCGTGATGACGCGGTTGCCGCAGGTGCTGCAGAACGTCCGCGCCGAGCGCACCCGGGCCACCGACGCGGACGTCCTGGACGCCGTGGCCCGCGAGGAGGGCCTGCTCGGGGCGACCGGCCGGGTGCTGCTGCGCCCGTCCGGGACCGAGCCGCTGGTGCGCGTCATGGTCGAGGCGGAGACCGCCGAGCGCGCCGCCGAGGTGGCCGCCCGGCTGGCCGAGGTCGTCGGCCGCTAGACCTCCCTGCCGACCCCCTCTGCTGATCATCCGCAGGATCGATGCGCAAGGGGAGCCGCCGGAGGGGCTCTTGCGCACGGATGCTGCGGATGATCAGCGGGGGTGGGGGCGCGCGGACCTAGGGTCGTGGCCGTGAAGAACCTCACCCGCGACGAGGCCCGCGCCCGCGCGGCGCTGCTGGCGGTCGCGACGTACGACGTCGCCCTCGACCTGACCCAGGGGGAGGCCGGCTTCGGCAGCGTCAGCACCGTCGCCTTCTCCTGCCGCGAGCCGGGCGCGGCGACGTTCGTCGAGCTCGACGGCGAGCTGCTGTCGGCCGAGCTGAACGGCCGGCCGGTCGGGCCGGCCGCGGGCAACCGGATCGCCCTGACCGACCTGCAGGCCGACAACCTGCTGACGGTCCGCGCCCGCTGCACCTACAGCCACACCGGGGAGGGGCTGCACCGCTTCGTCGATCCCGCCGACGGCGAGGTCTACCTCTACGCGCAGAGCTTCCTCGACGACGCCCAGCGGCAGTTCGCCTGCTTCGACCAGCCGGACCTCAAGGCCTCGATCCGCCTGTCGGTGGAGGCGCCGCCGGAGTGGACGGTCGTCGCGAACGCGCGCGGGACGCGTACCGGCGGCCACTGGGAGTTCGCGCCGACCGAGCGGATCAGCACCTACCTGTTCACCGTGGCGGCCGGCCCGTGGCACTCCCTCGTGGGCCATCACGACGGGATCGACCTGGGGCTGCACTGCAGGCAGTCGCTGGCGCCGCACCTGGATGCCGACGCCGCTGAGCTGTTCGAGATCACCGGCCAGTGCCTGGACTTCCAGCAGCAGGCGTTCGGCCGCCGCTACCCGTTCGGCGACACCTACGACCAGCTGTTCGTCCCGGAGTTCAACGCCGGCGCGATGGAGAACCCCGGCGCCGTCACGTTCGCCGAGATGTTCGTGTTCCGCTCGCGCACCACCGACGACAAGCGGCGCCAGCGCGCGATGGTCGTCGCCCACGAGATGTCGCACATGTGGTTCGGCGACCTCGTGACGATGCGCTGGTGGGACGACCTGTGGCTCAACGAGTCCTTCGCCGAGCTGATGGGCTTCCTGACGGTCGACCGGGTCACGCGCTTCGAGGGCACGTGGGTCGACTTCAGCGCCAGCCGCAAGGCATGGGGCTACCGCGCCGACCAGCTGCCCAGCACCCACCCGGTCCAGGGCGACGTGCCGGACAACCGCAGCGCGATGCTCAACTTCGACGGGATCTCCTACGCCAAGGGCGCGTCGGTGCTGCGCCAGCTGATGGCGACGGTCGGCGAGGAGACGTTCTTCGACGGGGTGCGCGCCTACCTGGAGCGGCACGCCTTCGGCAACACGACCTTCGCCGACCTGCTGGCCGAGCTCGAGACGGCGAGCGGACGCGACCTGGCCGCGTGGAGCCGGGCCTGGCTGCAGACCTCCGGCGTCAGCACGCTGCGCACGGTCGTCGGCGAGGACGTCTCGCTGGCCCAGGAGTCGGCGGTGCTGCGGCCGCACCGGGTGGGCGTCGGGCTGTACGACCGGGTCGGCACCAGGCTTGTGCTCCGCGACCGGCTCGACGTCGAGATCGATAGTGCAGCAGCACGTCTCGACGTGGCACCCGCCGACCTGCCGGACCTGCTGCTGCCCAACGACGGCGACCTGTCCTTCGCCAAGGTGCGCTTCGACGCGCGCTCGCTCGCGACCGTACGAGCCGACCTGCGCCGGCTGGGCGACCCGCTGGCGCGGGCGCTGTGCTGGGCCGCGCTGTGGGACGCCTGCCGGGACGGCGAGCTGCCCGCGGCGCATCTCGTGGAGGCGGTGCTCGCCGGCGTCGACGGCGAGCGCGACCCGTCGGTGGTGGCGACTCTGCTCCAGCAGGCCCGCATGGCCGCGACCCTGTACGCGGCGCCCGACGTGGGCACCGGGCTGCTCGACGCGCTGGCGGAGCACTGCGGCGCGGCCGCCTTCGCGGCTCCTGCCGGCAGCGACCTGCAGCTGACGATGACCCGAGCCTTCGCCTCGGCGGCAGCGGGGCTCGTGCAGCCGCACGCCGTCGCCTCGGTGCTCGACGGCTCCTCGGTGCCACCCGGCCTCGCCGTGGACACCGAGCTGCGCTGGCACCTCGTCGAGTGCCTGGCTGCCGCCGGGCTGGTCGACGGTGACGCCGTGGACTCCGAGCTGAGAGGTGACGACACGTCGGCCGGCCGGCTGCACGCCCTCACCGCCCGCGCCGCGATGCCGACGGCCGAGGCCAAGGAGCGCGCGTGGACGACCGTCACCGGCGACGCCGCCCTGTCCAACCACGAGTCGGGCGCGATCGCCGGTGGCTTCTGGCGCTTCGGCCAGGACGAGCTCCTGCGGCCGTACGTCGACCGCTAC
>JBKJQM010000129.1:0-3258 GCA_046594005.1 Mycobacteriales bacterium | reverse complement strand
GGGTGCCACCTACCGGCGGAGCAGGTCGTGCTCCAGCAGCGCGCTCGGCAGCACGGTGCCGAGCAGCTCCTCGCGAGGCATCTGGGCCTCGCTGCCGAACGACGTGCCGAGCGCGTCGAGGCATACCAGTCCGGCGCGCAGCACCCCGTGGCGGCCCGCCTTGCTGGCGATCCGGTCCACGTCCGGGTCCGGCTCCCCGGCCAGCAGCGCGGTGAGGTCGGCGGCGGAGCTGTCGTGGTCCGGCGCCTCCCGCAGGCAGGCCACCAGCAGCCAGCGAGCGCCTCGGGCGCCGTCCGGCACGGCGGTCAGCAGCTCGGCGAGCTGCACGCGGCGCATCGAGTCGTCGGCCTGCGGGTCCACGTGGACGAGCAGCTGGGAGGTCGCGCAGACGAAGGCGTCGAGCAGGTCCACCGCCTCGACGTCCTTCTCCAGCAGCTCCACCAGCAGGTCGACGGTGGCATCGCGCTCCAGCCCGGCAGCGCCGACCGCCGTGGCCGCCGAGGCCGCGGACAGCGCCAGCCAGGCGCCGGGCCCGACGCCGCCCCGGGCGCGCACGAAGCGGGCGAGCGACAGGCAGGCCCGCAGCCCCGGCTCGGCGGCCGCGTCCGGCGACGCCTCGACGAGGGCCTGCACGGTGCGCAGGTCGTCAGCGATCCGGGCGGCGCCTCGGCCGGCTACCTGCAGGGCGGCGGCTGCCAGCGCGCCGGCGGTGTCGCGGAGCCAGCTGCGGCCGGGGGCGCCTTCGGCGGACAGGCGGCTCGCCAGCGCGCGTACGGCGGCCTCGTCGCCGGCGGGCGGGCTGCCGGCGGCGACGGCCAGCTCGACCCACAGCCGGGCCAGCCGGGCCAGGCCGGCGTCGTCGACCATGTTGAGGCCGCCGAGGACCTGCTCGTCGGGCAGGTCGGTCCCGAGCGCCTCGCGGGCGAGCAGGGCGACCAGGCGCACCGCCGAGCGGACGGCGTCCTCCCGGTCGGCGCCGGCCAGGATCTGCAGCATGGTCGCGTCGGTGTCGCTGTGGGCGGCGGGGTCCTCGAGCGCAGGTGGCACGTCCGCGAGCAGGCGCAGCCCCTCGGTCTCGAACGGCCCGACCCGGCCGGCGACGGCGTCGCGTCCGGCCGGCCCCGCCGTCCGCACGGCCGTGGCGAGCGCGGCGGACAGCCGCCCGCCGAGCTCCACCTGCACCTCGTCGGGGCCGTGCTCGAGGGCGCGCAGCACCCGGCCGGTGGCCTGCTCGGCGGTGAGGTCGCCCCGGTAGTGCGCCAGCACGGCCGTCGCCAGGGTCTGGGCCGCCGACTGGTCCAGGGCGTGCTCGTGGGCGTCGTCATGCAGCAGGATCTCGAGGTCCTCGGCCAGCCACGGGGTGAGGCGGCCGTGCAGCGCCTCCACGAGGTCGGCGACTGGGACCTGGAGCTCGCCCGCGAGCCGCTCGCAGTCCACCGGCTCGGCCCAGAAGCGCTCAGCGGGCTCGGCGTCGACGACCGCGAGCAGCACCATGCGGCCCTCGTCGCCGGGCTGGCCGGGCAAGGCGGCGACGAACGGCGCGATCGGCAGCTGCCAGGCCAGCGAGAGCCCCTCGGTGAGCACCCGCAGCGTGACGGTGCCGGACGAGGGTCCGTCGCCGTGGACGTCGACCCGGGCCTCGGGGGAGTGCAGGCCGTCCGCCGCGCCGGGCGGCAGGAAGGTGTGCAGCAGGACGGCGGGCTCCAGCGTGCTGGCGGCGTGGCCGTGCAGGACGGCTCCCGCGCCGACGGCGTAGACGGGCGGGTTGTGCTGCTCGGGCGTGCTCACCGGACCATCTTCACGGATGCGCATCTGGGCGTGACGAATCCTCCGTTCGGCCGTTAGGAGTAGTGACGTCCCCTCACTCCAGGAGCCCCCGTGCGCGTTCGTCCCCTCTCGCTCGCCCTCGTCGGGACGGCGGCGCTCGTCGGCGCGGCCCTGCCGGCCGGCGCCACCGCCCCGAAGGCCCTGCCGACCTCGTCGTACATCGTGACGCTCGGCAGCGGCAGCCCCCAGCTCGTGGCCGGTCTGGCCTCCGCGCTCGGCGGCAAGGTCGGGTTCGTGTACTCGAACGCGCTGCGCGGCTTCTCGGTCCGCCTGCCCGCCGCGGCCCTCCCGGCGCTGCGCGCCCTCCCCGGCGTCGCCACGGTCGAGCCGGACGCGGTGGTCACGGCGAGCGCCACGCAGACGCCGACCCCGTCGTACGGCCTGGACCGCATCGACCAGCGTGCGCTGCCGCTCAACAGCACCTTCACGACCGCTGCCACCGGCGCCGGCGTCACGGCCTACGTCGTGGACACCGGCATCGCGTTCAACCACGTCGACTTCGGCGGTCGCGCGGTCAGCGGCTTCGACGCCGTCGACGGCGGCTCGGCCGACGACTGCAACGGTCACGGCACGCACGTCAGCGGCACGATCGGTGGCACGAAGTACGGCGTCGCCAAGAGCGTGAAGCTCGTCGCCGTGCGCGTCCTGGACTGCGGTGGCTCCGGCGCGACCTCCGGTGTGATCGCCGGCGTCGACTGGGTCACCGGCAACCACACCGGCACGAATCCCGCTGTGGCGAACATGTCGCTCGGCGGCGCCGCCTCCGCGGCCCTCGACACGGCCGTCCAGAACGCGATCAACGACGGCGTGACCTTCGGTGTCGCTGCGGGCAACAACGGCGGCCTGATCGGCGACCTCACCGGTCAGTCGAACGCCTGCAACAGCTCTCCGGCTCGCGTGCCTGCCGCGCTGACCGTCGGTGCCACCGATGCCGCGGACAACAGGGCGTCGTACTCCAACAGCGGCAAGTGCCTGGACCTGTTCGCGCCGGGGTCCGGCATCACCTCCGACTGGTACGACTCGCCGACCGCGACCAACACGATCAGCGGCACCTCGATGGCCACCCCGCACGTCGTCGGTGTGGCCGTGCTCTTCCTGTCGACCGCGCCGGGCTCGACGCCCGCTCAGGTGGCGACGCAGATCGTCGGGACCGCCACCAACGGGGTCGTGAAGAACCCCGGCACCGGTTCGCCGAACAAGCTGCTGTTCACCAGCTAGGACCTCACCGCGAGGAGGGGGTGGCCGCTCGGGCCGCCCCCTTCTTGCGTTCCTGGCGCAGGGCGTGCAGGTAGACCTCGAAGTCGACCTGGATGGTGTGCCGCTTCGAGCCGATGTACCGCTTGCGGATCGCCT
Organism: Mycobacteriales bacterium; assembly: GCA_046594005.1. Classification (GTDB taxonomy): domain Bacteria; phylum Actinomycetota; class Actinomycetes; order Mycobacteriales; family SCTD01; genus SCTD01. The sequence continues at coordinate 78 of JBKJQM010000129.1, read as the reverse complement.
CGTCCGCGGCACGGATCGACGCCTCCATCTCCGCCCGGGGCGGCAGGGCGTAGCGGCCGGTGGCCCAGTCGGCGACCA
>JBKJQM010000513.1:0-11275 GCA_046594005.1 Mycobacteriales bacterium | reverse complement strand
AGGTGGGTAGGGCTCGACGGGACGGACACCCTGCCCCGAGAGGAACCCCATGAGCGAGCAGCCAGCAACCAGCGCGGGTACGACCAGGCCGGCCGGCGAGGGCGTCGGCGACGAGGAGCTCTCCGAGCAGGTCGCCGAGCAGACCGACAGCAACCTCGAGGTCGAGGGCGCGTTCGAGCGCGAGGCCGACGGCGCAGCCAGCGACACCGAGGTCGCCAAGGCCTCCGGCGACGAGCTGGCCTAGCCAGCAGCCGTTTCCGAGCCCCGTCGCCCCTGCGGGCGGCGGGGCTCGCGGCGTCCTACAGCCCGAGGCCCTTGGCGATGACCTCGTTCATGATCTCGTCGGTCCCGCCACCGATGCGCAGGATCCGGCTGTCGCGGTAGTGCCGCTCGACCTCGCTGTCGCGCAGGTAGCCCGCCCCGCCGAACAGCTGCACGGCCTGGTCGACCACGAAGTCGCAGGCCTCGCAGGCCTGGTTCTTCGCCATGGACACCTCGAGCACGGCGTCGCCGGTCTCCTGCCAGGCGGCCATCGCGGCGCGGGTCGCGACCTTGGCCGTCCACGCCGCGCGGGCCATGTCGGCGAGCTTGTGCTTGACCACCTGGCGGCTCGACAGCGGCCGGCCGAACGTCTCGCGCTCGCGCACCCACGACAGCGTCAGGTCGACGCAGCGCTGGGCGGTGGCGTAGGCCTGCACCGCCAGCCCGAGCCGCTCGCTCTGGAACTGCTGGACGATCTGCAGGAAGCCCGAGCCCTCGTCTCCGACGAGGTTGGCGGCCGGCACGCGGACGCCGGCGTAGCCGAGCTCGGCGGTGTCGCTGCAGAGCCAGCCCATCTTGTCGAGGCGGCGGTCGACGGTGAACCCGGTCATGCCCTTGTCGACGACGAGCAGCGAGATGCCGCCGTAGCCAGGGCCTCCCGTGCGGACCGCGGTGGTGACGAAGTCCGCGCGCACACCGCTGGTGATGAACGTCTTCGCGCCGTCCACGACGTACGCGTCGCCGTCCCGCACGGCGCGGGTGCGCAGGCCGGCGACGTCAGAGCCGCCGCCCGGCTCGGTGATGGCGAGGGCGCCGACGAGGGTGCCCTCGAGCGCCGGCCGGACGTACCGCTCGACCAGGTCGGCGTTGCCGCTGCGGGCCATGTGCGGCGCCGCGATGCCGTGCGTGAACAGCGACGCGATGACCCCGCCGGAGCCGCCGCCGAGCAGCACCTCCTCGCTGACGATCGCCGTGTCGACCGCGTCGCCCCCACCGCCGCCGACCTCCTCCGGGAACGAGACGCCGAGCAGGCCTGCGTCGGCGAAGGTGCGGTGCAGCGAGCGCGGCAGCTCGCCGTCGCGCTCCCACTGCTCGACGTGCGGCGCGACCTCCTTCGCGACGACGTCGCGCGCGAGGCGGCGCAGCGCGAGCCGCTCGGGCGTGGTCCACGGGTCGGTCATCGCGCAGCCCTTCCTGGTCCGGGGGGCCCGGCGAAGCACTGGGCGATGCCCAGCCACTCCTCGGCGGCCGCACCCTCGGCCAGCAAGGCCGTGTCGCTGCGGTGGCGGCGCTGGGTGACCAGCAGGCAGAAGTCCTCGGCGGCCCCCGTCACCCGCTCCTCGGCGCCCTCGTCTCCGAAGTGCCACGCGCTGCCGTCCGGGCCGGTGAGCTCCACGGCGATGGCAACGTCGGGTGGCGCGAGACCGCGGTTGGCGTAGGCGAACCCGCGCGTGCGGACACCCAGGTGGCAGATGTGCCGCAGGCGGTCCGTCGGTGGGCGGGTCACGCCGAGCGCGTCGACGACGTCCTGCCCGTGCGCCCAGTACTCCATGAGGCGGGCGGTCGCGAACGACGCCGGGCTCATGGGCGGCCCGTACCACGGCACCTTCGTGCCGGGCGGCACGTCGGCGAAGGCCTCGACCATCGCGTCGAAGCCGTCCTGCCAGGTCGTCATCAGCTCCTCGTACGACAGGCCGCGCCGCGCGACGAGCTGGCCGGTGAGGAAGCCCTCGATGTCGGCGCCGACGGCGGGCAGCTCGGCCAGGAACTGCTCCGGCCGGCGTACGGCCTTGACCGCTTCGACGTCGGTGCCCGCGAGGTGCGAGACGCAGTCCCGCACGTCCCAGCCCTGCGCCGGCGTCTCGACCCCGAGGTCGGCGTCCGCGACGTGCGCACGCAGGTCCGCCTGCTCGGCGCGCAGGTCGTCCAGCAGGGGCCGCAGGTCGGTGGCGATGGGTCCTCCAGGTCGGTGTGAACGCAGGCTAACAAGGCCGGGCTAGCCTGGGCGCGTGCCGTCGACCCCGACCGTCCCGCGCCGGGACCAGCTGCTGCAGGCGGCCGCTGCGCTGTTCGCCGAGCGCGGGTTCCACGGTGTCGGCATCGACGACATCGGCGCCGCTGCAGGCATCAGCGGCCCCGGCGTCTACCGGCACTTCCCGAGCAAACAGGCGCTGCTCGAGTCGCTGTGCGACACCGCGATGACCCGGATGCTCGAGGGGGCGCGCACCATCTCCTCCGCGCACGCCGACCCGCACGCGCAGCTCGAGGCGCTGGTCGACCTGCACGTGCTGTTCGCGGTCGAGGAGCGCGCGCTGATCAGCGTCTGGGTGCGCGAGATGCGCTCGCTGTCCGACGACGTGCGGCGATCGCTGCGCCGGCGGATGCGTGCGTACGAGCAGCCGTGGCTCGCTGTGCTGGGGCAGCTGCGCGACGACCTGGAGCCGGCCGAGGTCGCGGTGGTCACCGGGTCGACGCTGGCGATGCTCAACGCGACGGCCTTCACCGCGCCCGAGGTGCCGCCGGAGCAGCTGGCCCGGCTCCTGACGCGGATGGCCCTGTCGGCCCTGCTGTCCCGGCGGGCGCCCCGGCGCTAGTGGACGCCGTTCGGCAGCTTCGCGACGTCGATCCAGTAGCGCGCCATCTCCCGCACGCCCTCGCGCAGGCCGGTCAGGCTGGCCGGCTTGGTGACGTAGGAGTTGGCGTGGCGGTCGTAGCTCATCCTGACGTCCTCGGGCCGGTCGGACGAGGAGAGCACGACGATGGGGATGGTGCGCAGGTCCGCGTCGGCCTTGATGCGCTCGAGCACCTCGAGGCCGTTCACCTTGGGCATCTTGAGGTCCAGCACGATCAGGTGCGGACGCGCGACGTCGGAGAACTCCCCGCGGCGGTGCAGGTAGTCCAGCGCTTCCTCACCGTCCCGCACGGTGTGCATCTCGACCTGCTCCCCGTGCGCGTCCTTGAAGGCGCGCACGGTGAAGAAGGCGTGGTCGACGTCGTCCTCGGCCAGCAGGACTCGGGCGGCGGTCATGTGCGCTCCTCGGAGGGGGTGGAGGTGCGGGAGCCGTCGGTGCGCTCGCGCTGGGCGGGGACGATGTCGCCCCCGTCGGAGGTGGGTGCCGGAGCGGCGACCATCGAGGCGGGGAAGGTCGCCCGGATGGTCGTGCCGCTGAGGGCACCGGGTGGCGGGCCGTCCACCACGAGCGTGCCGCCGAGACTCTCGACGATGCGCTTGCAGATGGCCAGCCCCATGCCGGTGCCGGCGCTGGACCGCGGCGCGTCCAGCCGCTCGAACACCTTGAGGACCCGCTCGCGGTACTCCTCGGGGATGCCGCTGCCGTCGTCGCCGACGGTCAGCTGCAGCTCGCCAGTCGCGGTGATGCCGGCCTGGACGGTGACGGTGATGTCGTCGCGGCCGCCGTGCTTGAGGGCGTTGTCGACGAGGTTGGTCAGCAGCTGGCGGGCCCGTACGTCGCTCATCCGCACGACGGGGAAGCTGCCCACGTCCACGACGGTCGCTGCGGGGTGCCCCAGCCGGGCGGCGTGCACGACCTGCTCGGCGACCTGCGCGAGGGGCAGCCGGTCCACCGGCGGGTCACCGCGGCCGATCCGGGACAGCTCGAGCAGGTCGGTGATCAGGCTCTGCATGTAGAGCGCGTTCACGAGGATGCGGTCGACGTAGTGGGCGGGGTCCCCGACCAGCTGGTCGCCGGCCTCCTGCTGGAGGAAGTCCAGGTAGCCCAGCACCGAGATGAGCGGGCTGCGCAGGTCGTGGGAGACGCTGTAGAGCAGCGTCTCCAGCTCGCCGTTGGCGGCCTCTGCGGCCGCGCGGCTGCTGCGCTCGCCCTCGAACAGCGTCACCCGCTGGAGGGCGAGGTCGAACAGCGTCACCCGCTGGAGGGCGAGGTCGACCAGCGTCGCGACGCGTCCCAGCAGCACCGCCTCGTCGTCGCCGAACACCGGGGCCAGCCGTCCGGCCTGCACGAGCAGCCAGCCCTGAGCCAGCTGCGCGGTGAGCACCTCGTCGGTCGCCTGCCGCACCTGCGGCCCGGACCCGTCCCGCTCGAGCACGTGGGCCAGGGCGAGGGCCTGCCGCTGCGCCAGCCCGGTCACGCGCACCGGCGCGCGGTCGACGTCGTAGAGGGCTGCGCCTCCGCCGCCGAAGACCGTGCCGAGCAGCGGGACGATGGTCGTGGCCACGTCGTCCCTCGTCAGTGCCGTCATGAGACCGCGCTCGGCGCCGGCCAGGGCCGCGAGGTCGTTCTGCCGCCACACGACGCGCAGCGCCGCGGGCGGCAGGAAGGCGACGGCGAACAGGCCCAGGGAGGCCAGCCCCAGCAGGGCGACGCTGCCGCGCAGCAGCGCTGCGCCGGTGTTGCCCACGGCCGTCGAGGCGATGAGGGCGGCGGCCAGCAGCACTCCCCCGGTGCTGAGGGACCGCATGCGGTTGCGGACCACCGAGGACTGACCCTGTCCGACCCGCCACAGCGCCACGGCCGCCAGGACGCTCTGGCTCGTCCACGCCACCAGGACCAGCGCGATGTACGCGGCCACCCAGCCAGGCGCCGGCGCCGTGCTCTCGGGGTCCGGCAGCGGCGGGATCCCGATCGTCACCAGGACCTGCACGGCCAGCAGTCCCAGGCACGCACGGTGCCAGGAGCCGGCGAGCGCACCGAGGGCCCAGGCGAACCGCACCAGCAGGTAGGGCAGCGCGAGCAGGACGACCACCAGCAGCTTGCTCCACACCAGCCCCCAGCCGTGCTGGCTGTCGTCCGGCGGGACGAGGCTGGCCAGCACGACCGCCGTCACGACGAGGAACAGGCCGAGTGCGCTCCCGGTGGCGCCGGAGCCGTGGCGGCTCCAGCGACGCAGGAGGGCCACGGCGACAGCGCCGCACAGCAGCGCCTCGGCGACGCTCACCGCCAGCAGGAAGGCGGTCAGGCTCGCGCTGTCGGACACGGCGCACCTCCTGCGTACGACGACGTCGCGGCCCGGTGCGGCTCGCGTGCTTCGGGGAGCGTGACGACGGGCGGCATGACGGCGTCGAGGCGGCCGCCGGCACCGGCCCAGCCGGCCTCGCCCGGAGCGACCGCCCTGCCCCAGAGCCAGCCCTGGGCAGCCCGGACACCGAGCTCGAGCAGCGCGTCACGCTGCTCGAGGGTCTCCACGCCCTCGGCGACGACGTCGAGCCCGAGGGTGCCGGCCAGCGCGAGCACTGCGGTGACGATCGCGGTCCCCGGGCCGAAGCCGTCGATCGCCGCGACGAAGGACCGGTCGACCTTGACGACGTCGACGGGGAGGCTGAGCAGGTAGGCGAGCGAGGAGTAGCCGGTCCCGAAGTCGTCGATGGCGATGCGGACGCCGAGAGCGCGGAGCTGGGCCAGCACCCGTGCGCTGGCCTCGGCGTCCTCCATCACCGCGGTCTCGGTGACCTCGAGGCACAGCAGGCGAGGTGGGAGGCCGCTGTCGCGCAGCGCGCCGGCGACGACCGGGAGGAGGTCCGGGTGGCTGAGCTGACGCGCCGACAGGTTGACCGCCACCGTCAGCGGCACGGGTCGCGAGCGGTTCCAGGTGGCGGTGACGGCGCAGGCCTCGGCCAGGACCGCCGCGCCCAGGGGCACGATGAGCCCGGTCTCCTCGGCGTGCGGGATGAAGTCGCCCGGGAGGAGCCGTCCTCGGGTCGGGTGGTCCCAGCGCGCGAGCGCCTCGGTGCTGAGCACCACCCCCGTCGCCGGGTCCACCACCGGCTGGAAGTGCACCCGGACCTCCTGGCGCTGCAGAGCGGTGCGCAGGTCGTTCTGGGTCTGCAGACGGGCGCTGGCTCGCTCGCGCATCGCCTCGTCGAAGATCTCGAAGCGCGCTCGCCCCCGCTCCTTCGCGCGGTACATGGCGATGTCGGCGTCTCGGACGAGGTGTTCCGGGTCGGCGCCCGTGCCGGGGCGACCGGTCGCGATGCCGATGCTGGCGGTCACCAGGACGGCGTCGCCGTCGTCGCCCAGCGGGAACGGCAGCTCCAGGGCACCGGCCAGCGCGTCCACGACCGCCAGGACGTCCTCCTCGTCGCGCACCCGCTCGCACAGCACGACGAACTCGTCGCCACCGAAGCGGGCCAGGGTGTCGCCCGGCCGCAACGCGCCCTCGAGCGCCGCCGCCACCCGGACGAGCAGCCGGTCACCGGTCGCGTGGCTGCGGCTGTCGTTGACCCACTTGAACTGGTCGAGGTCGAGGAACAGCACCGCGACCAGCGAGCCGTCCGGTCGGGGCGCCAGCAGGACCCGGCCGAGCCGGTCGAGCAGCACGCCGCGGTTCACCAGGCCGGTGAGGCTGTCGTGCAGCGCCTGGTGGGCGAGGCGGTCCTCGGCGGTCTTCTGCTCGTGGATGTCCTGGACCGTGCCGACCACCCGCAGCGGCCGCCCGTCCTCGTCCGAGGACGCGACCGTGCTCCGGCCCTGCACCCAGCGCACCTCGCCGTCGGACAGGACCAGGCGGTGGCGCACCACGACGGCAGGACCGCCCGTCGTCGACGGACGGGCGAACAGCCGGGCGGCGTCCCCCCTGTCCTCCTCGGCCACGATGTGCAGGTAGCGCTCGAACGAGCCGGTGCCGCCGACGTCACGCAGGCCGGTGATCCGCTGGAGCTCCTCGGACCACACGACCTCGCCGTCGGACAGGTCCCACTCCCAGCTGCCGAGGCGGGCCAGGCGCTGGGCCTCCGACAGCTGGGCCTCCCGCAGCTGCAGACGGTGGTCCAGCAGCACCTGCCGGCGCTCCGCCGCCTGCCGCTGCGCCCGCTCCATCGCGAAGCGGACCGACCGGGCCACCGCGTCGGGCTCGTGCCGCCCCTTCACGAGGTAGTCCTGCGCACCCACCTTCAGCGCCTCGAGCCCGGCCGCGTCGCTGTCGAGACCGGTCAGCACCACCACGGGCACCGTCGGGTCGACGGCCCGCAGCGCGAGCACGGCCTCCATGCCCCGCGCGTCAGGGAGTGACAGGTCGACGACCACGCAGCGCACGTCGCCCTCCGCCAGCCGGGCCGCCGCCTCCGCCGCCGTCGCGAGGTGGACGACCTCGAGGCCCAGAGCACCGTGGTCGGCCAGGCGCCGGCGCACGAGGTAGGCCTGGTCCGGGTCGTCCTCGACGAGCAGCAGCACCCCCGCCGGGGGTGTCACGTCGCGCACGCGGCCTCTCCCTCTGGTCGGTCGTGCGGCGGTCGGCGCCGACGGGTCAGGTGGCGTACGCAGACGAGCGTGGGACATACCGGTCCGTGCCGCCATGGCCCGTCGTGACCACTTCGCACGCGTTTCTGCCCTGTCCGAAGGCGTGCGCCGCGATCGCCACTAGGGCGCGACGGGGTCCTGCCCGCCGCCGGAGGAGGTGCCCTGGGCGAAGTGCTCGATCCGCACCGCGAGGAACAGCGCCGTCGCCCGGAAGGTCTCGACGCCGTCGGGATCGGTGCAGCTGCAGGAGAACCAGAGCTTGCGGCCGTCGATGCGGTCGACCTTCGCGCGCACGACGTAGTGGACCCCGATGAGCACCGGCTTGAGGTACTCCACCTCGAGCTTGCGGGTCACACCCGGCACCTGCGCGACGTACAGCAGGAAGCCCAGCACGTCGTCGACCACCGTCGCCACCGCGCCCCCGTGCGCGATCCCCGGTGCGCCTCCGTGCCGCGGCTCGAAGACGTGCTCGGCCACCATCTCGTCGCCCTCGCGGCGGACCTGCAGGTGGAAGCCCTGCTCGCTGTCCGGTCCGCACCCCAGGCACGTCGGGTAGTGCGGCGGCAGGACAGTGACGTCAGCGCTGCCGCCGACGCTGTCCCGGATGGAGCGCAGGTGCGCGCGGACCTCGTCAGACATCGAGCGGCTCAGACACCGAGGGACCGGCCGATGATCTCCTTCATGACCTCGGTCGTGCCGCCGTAGATGGTCTGCACGCGGGAGTCGACGAAGGCCTTGGCGACGGGGTACTCGAGCATGTAGCCGTAGCCGCCGTGCAGCTGCACGCACTGGTCGACCACGCGCTTCTGCAGCTCGGTCGTCCACCACTTGGCCATGGCGGCGTCCTGCACGGTGAGCGCTCCCGCGTTGAGCGACAGCACCGCCTTCTCGACGTAGTGACGGCCGATCTCGATCTCGGTGGCCATCTCCGCGAGCACGAACCGGTTGTGCTGGAAGGCGCCGATGGGCTTGCCGAACGCCGTGCGGCCCTTGCAGTACTCGAGCGTGATGTCGAAGACCTTCTGGGCCGCCGCCATGGCGACGACCGCGATCGACAGCCGCTCCTGGGGCAGCTTCTCCATGAGGTGGATGAAGCCGCCGCCCTCGGTGCCGACGAGGTTCGAGGCGGGGACGCGCACCTCGTCGAAGAACAACTCGGCGGTGTCCTGGGCCTTCATGCCGACCTTGTTGAGGTTGCGGCCGCGCTCGAAGCCCTTGGCGCCGCGCTCGACGGCGAGCAGCGAGAACCCGCGCGCTCCCGCCTCAGGGTCCGTGCGGGCCACGACGAGCACGAGGTCGGCGTTGATGCCGTTGGTGATGAACGTCTTCGAGCCGTTGATGACCCAGTCGCTGCCGTCCCGTCGCGCGGAGGTCTTGAGGCCCTGCAGGTCCGAGCCGGCACCGGGCTCGCTCATGGCGATGGCCGTGATGATCTCGCCAGAGACGAAGCCGGGGAGCCAGCGGTCCTTCTGCTCGTCCGTGGTGAGGTCGATGAGGTACGGCGCCATGACGTCGTTGTGCAGCGTGAAGCCGACCCCGCTGCCGCCGACGCGGGTGACCTCCTCGCTGACCACGCAGTTGTAGCGGAAGTCGCGGATCCCGCCACCGCCGTACTGCTCCGGGACGTCGGTGCCGAGGATCCCCTGCTTGCCGGCCTCCACCCAGACGGAGCGGTCGACGATGCCGTCCTTCTCCCACTGCTCGTGGAACGGGGCGACGTGCTTGGCCATGAACGACCGCACCGAGTCGCGGAAGGCGTCGTGCTCGGGCTCGTAGAGGGTGTGCTCCATGCGCTGATGCTAACGGTCGTTCACTGACCTGTCTGCTAACGCGCGTTCACGTCCGCGGTGGGTCGGGCATAGGCTCGCGCGGTCCCGTCCGGAGGAGGAACCGCGTGCCCGTCCTGGCCGACGCCGTCGACCGCCGGCGCCCTGAGCACGACGCCAACCGGGAGGCCCTGCTCGCGCAGCTGGCCGTGCTCGAGGAGCAGCACATCGCGGCGCTGCAGGGGGGTGGCGAGAAGTCCGTCGCGCGCCACCACGGCCGCGGCAAGCTGCTCCCCCGCGAGCGGATCGAGTTGCTCGTCGACCGCGACTCGGCGTTCCTCGAGCTGTCGCCGCTCGCGGCCTGGGGCACCTCCTTCCCCCTCGGCGCGAGCGTCGTGACCGGCGTCGGCGTCGTGGAGGGCGTCGAGTGCATGCTCGTCGCCAACGACCCCACCGTCCGCGGCGGCGCCACCAACCCGGTGTCGGCCAAGAAGGTCGGGCGGGCGATGCAGATCGCCCGCGAGAACCGCCTGCCGCTCGTCAACCTCGTCGAGTCCGGCGGCGCCGACCTGCCGACGCAGGCGGAGATCTTCATCCCGGGCGGCGCGATGTTCCGCGACCTCACGCAGTTCAGCGCGGCCGGCATCCCGACCATCGCGCTGGTCTTCCGCAACTCGACCGCCGGCGGCGCGTACGTCCCCGGCATGAGCGACCACGTCGTCATGGTGAAGGAGCGCGCGAAGGTCTTCCTCGGCGGGCCGCCGCTGGTGAAGATGGCGACCGGCGAGGACAGCGACGACGAGTCCCTCGGCGGCGCCGAGATGCACGCGCGCACCTCCGGGCTCGCCGACCACCTGGCGGTCGACGAGGTGGACGCGCTGCGCATCGGCCGGCAGGTCGTCCGCTCGCTGAACTGGCGCAAGGCCGGCCCCGGGCCGAGCCGCCCCGCGGACGAGCCGGTGCACGACGTCGAGGACCTGCTGAGCATCGCGTCGGCGGACCTGCGGGTGCCGTTCGACCCCCGCGACGTGCTGGCCCGCGTCGTCGACGGGTCGCGCTTCGACGAGTTCAAGCCGCTCTACGGCACGTCGCTGGTCACCGGCTGGGCGTCGATCCACGGCTACCCGGTCGGCGTGCTGGCCAACGCCCGCGGCGTGCTGTTCAGCGAGGAGTCCGAGAAGGCCGCGCAGTTCATCCAGCTGGCGAACTCGGCTGACACCCCCCTGGTGTTCCTGCAGAACACCACCGGCTACATGGTCGGCAAGGAGTACGAGCAGAAGGGGATCATCAAGGACGGCGCCAAGATGATCAACGCCGTCTCCAACAGCACCGTCCCGCACCTCACCGTGGTCATGGGCGCGTCCTACGGCGCGGGGCACTACGGCATGTGCGGCCGGGCCTACAACCCGCGCTTCTTGTTCTCCTGGCCAGGTGCGAAGTCCGCGGTCATGGGACCCGCGCAGCTGGCGGGCGTGCTGTCGATCGTCTCCCGCTCGTCGGCCGAGTCGCGTGGCCTGCCCTTCGACGAGGAGGCGGACAAGACGATGCGCGAGATGGTCGAGGCGCAGATCGAGGCCGAGTCGCTCGCCCTGGCCAACACCGGGCGCGTCTACGACGACGGCATCGTCGACCCGCGGGACACCCGCACGGTGCTGGGCCTGTGCCTGTCCGTCGTCCACAACGCGCCCGTCGCCGGGTCGCGCTCCTACGGCGTGTGGAGGCACTAGGTGCAGCGCCTGCTGGTGGCCAACCGGAGTGAGATCGCCCGCCGCGTCTTCCGCACCTGCCGCGACCTCGGCATCGGCACGGTCGCCGTGCACTCCGACGCCGACGCGCGGATGCTCTTCGTGCGCGAGGCCGACGTCGCCGTGCGCTTTCCGGGCAACAGCCCTGCCGAGACCTACCTGCGCGCAGACCTGGTCATCGACGCCGCGCGCCGGACCGGTGCCGACGCCATCCACCCGGGCTACGGCTTCCTGTCGGAGAACGCCGGCTTCGCTCGTGAGGTGGCCAAGGCCGGCCTCACGTGGGTCG
>JBKJQM010000422.1:0-8580 GCA_046594005.1 Mycobacteriales bacterium | reverse complement strand
GGCGCGCTACGAGGCCGCCGCCGAGGACTACGTGTCCCGCCGCGACCGGCTCGAGGTGCTGGAGGGCGTGCCGGCGCAGGGCGGCATGCCCGTACGCGTGAAGTGCCTGCACGTGCTCGTTGCGCACTCACTCGCCGTCGGGCCGGGCGTCAACCCCTTCGGCGACGAGGCCCTGGACAGGCTGCCGGACTGGTGGGCGAAGGGGCCGTGCGTCGACCCGGACGATCCGGACGCCGTGCCGGGCAAGAAGACGCGCTCATGAGGGTCGCCGCGGTGGACTGCGGCACCAACTCGATCCGCCTGCTGGTCGCCGACGTGGAGGGGCGCAGCAAGAGCGACGTGCAGCGTGAGATGCGCGTCGTGCGCCTCGGACAGGACGTGGACCGTACGGGCCGGCTTGCGCCCGAGGCGGTCGAGCGCACCCGCGTCGCGCTCGTCGACTACGCCACGACGTGCCGCGAGCTCGGTGTCGAGCGCACGCGCATGGTCGCCACCAGCGCCAGCCGCGACGCGGAGAACCGCGAGGACTTCCGCGCCATGGTGGTCGACGTCCTCGGCGTCGAGCCGGAGGTCATCAGCGGCGACGAGGAGGCCGCGCTGTCCTTCGACGGCGCCACCCGCGGGCTCGACCCGGCGGACGGCCCGTTCCTCGTCATGGACATCGGCGGCGGCTCCACCGAGCTCGTGCTCGGGACCACCGCCGTCGAGGCGGCCCGCTCGGTGGACGTCGGGTGCGTACGTCTGACCGAGCGGCACCTGGCCGGTGACCCGCCGACGGCGCAGGAGGTCCGGGCCGCGGAGGCCGACGTCGACGCGGCGCTGGCGCAGGTGCGCGAGGTCGTACCGGTCGAGCGCGCCCGTACCGCCGTGGGTCTGGCCGGGTCCGTCACCACCGTCGCCGCGCTGGCGCTGGACCTGCCGGCGTACGACTCCGAGCGCATCCACCTGTCCCGCATCCCGGCCGCCGACGTCCGCACCGTCACCGACCGGCTGCTCGCCATGACCCGCGCCGAGCGCGCGGCCCTGCCCGTCATGCACCCCGGCCGGGTCGACGTCATCGGCGCCGGCGCACTGGTGCTGGCCACCCTCGTCGACCGCCTCGGCCTGCCCGAGGTCCTGGTCAGCGAGTCCGACATCCTCGACGGCATCGCCTGGAGCATCCGATGAGACTTCCCACATGAGCAAGGCCGACTGGGTCAGTGCTGTCCGCCGCGTCGACAAGCCGTGGGGGCACGAGGAGGTCTTCGCCCTCGTCGACGGCAAGTTCTGCGGCAAGGCCATCCACGTGACGGCGGGCCACGCCCTGTCGCTGCAGTACCACGAGCGCAAGGAGGAGACGATCAGCGTGCAGTCCGGTCGTCTCAAGGTCGAGGTCGGCCACGACGAGTCGGCGCTCGAGGAGTTCGAGCTCGAGCCGGGGGAGTCGATCCACCTGCGCCCGGGCGTACGGCACCGGGTCACCGCGCTGGTCGACACGGTCATGCTCGAGGCCTCGACCACCCAGCTCGACGACGTCGTCCGCCTCGAGGACCGCTACGGCCGGCAGGGCACCTCGGGCCCGTGATCGCCCCGGGCTCGGGGCACCCGCGCGACCACGCCTCACCGGCGACCCCCGTCGCACACACGCCCGAGGACGTCGTACGCCTGGCCGACAGCGCCCCGACGCTGGAGGACCTGGACGGCCGGTCGTCGGTGTGCCGGGCCTGCCCGCGGCTGGTGGCCTGGCGGGAGGAGGTCGCCGTCGTCAAGCGGGCGTCCTTCGCCGCGGACGACTACTGGGGCCGGCCGATCACCGGCTGGGGCCCGCAGCGCGCCCGGATCGCGGTCGTCGGCCTGGCGCCGGCGGCGCACGGCGGCAACCGCACCGGGCGGATCTTCACCGGGGACCGCAGCGGCGACTGGCTGTTCGCCGCCCTGCACCGGGCCGGGCTGGCCAGTCAGCCCACCTCCCTGCACGCCTCCGACGGGCTGGAGCTGATCGACACCCGCGTCACGCTGCCCGTACGGTGCGCGCCCCCGGCCAACAAGCCGCTGCCGGCCGAGCGCAACGCCTGCTCGCCGTGGCTCACGGCGGAGTGGCGGTTCCTGCAGCCGACGGTCCAGGCCGTCGTCGTGCTCGGCGGATACGGCTGGTCGGCGCTCTGGCCGGTGCTGCGTGCGGTCGGCGAGCGGGTGCCGGCACCCGTGCCGGCGTTCGGCCACGGCGCCGAGGTGGCCCTCGACGGGGGGCCGACCGTGCTCGGCTGCTTCCACGTCAGCCAGCAGAACACCTTCACCGGACGGCTCACCGAGGCGATGCTCGACGACGTCCTCAGCCGCGCCAAGGCCGTGGCCGGAATGCCCCACTAGGTTCCAGTTCCGCCTCCGCGTGTGTCGTCGACGCCATTTCCGTGCACCTTGAGGGGCCGAACGGGTGAACCTGCGCCCGGTAAGTCCGGTTCGGGCGGATCATCCTCTGGACGCGGCAGACGGCGTACCCCTACATTCCGACGCAGTACGCCGGACGGTCTAGTCCGGCAGGGCCAGGTGCCCGTGACTGTGGAAGGGGACAGCATGCGCGGCGTCTGGAAGTGAGCTCGTGACCGCACGGCGGTCACGTCCAGCCCTCCAGGGGCTGGGACTGGGTGGTGATGCACCCGGTCCCAGCCCCTGGAACATGTCCGGGCCCTGATGCCGGTTACGCGAGGGTCTTCAGCTCCGTCTGACGGCGCAGCCAGACAGCGGTCTCGAGGGCCGGCATGGGCCGCGCGTGCAGGTAGCCCTGGACCTCGTCGACGCCGAGCGCCCGCAGGATCCCCTGCTGCGCCTCCTGCTCGACCCCCTCCGCGACGACCTTCAAACCGAGCGTGTGGGCGATGTCGACCACGGCGCGCACGACGGCGCGGTCGGCAGGGTCGTGTTCGAGTCCGTCCACGAAGCCCTTGTCGATCTTCACCTCGTCGACTGGCAGACCCTTGAGGTAGGTCAGGGACGAGTAGCCGGTGCCGAAGTCGTCGACCGAGAGCTTGATCCCGAGGGCGCGCAGCTCGCCCATCCGCTCGACGGCCAGCACGGGATCGTGCAGCAGCACGCTCTCGGTCAGCTCCAGCGTCAGTAGCTCGGGAGCGATGCCGACCGACGTCAGCACGGCAGCCACCTCGGTCACGAAGGACGCATCCAGAACGGTGTCCGCGCTAACGTTGACGCTCACGCCGACGTCAGCGGCGCGACGCTGCCAGCCCTTGCAGGCCGTGAGGCTCTGTCGCAGGACGCTCGCGGTCATCGGGCCCATGAGACCAGAGGCCTCGGCGAGCGGCACGAACTCGTCCGGGCTGATGGCACCGAGGGCGGGGTGCGTCCAGCGGGCGAGCGCCTCGACGCCGGTCACGTGCCCCGAGGTCATCTCGACCTTGGGCTGGTACGCGACGCCGATGGCCCCACATGCGATCGCCTCACGCAGCGCAGACACGACAGCGAGCTTGCGCTGACCGCGTACCTCGTACGCCGGCTCCCACAGCACCGGGCCGCCGTTGGCATGCCGCGCGCTGTACATCGCGGTCTCGGCGCGGCGCACGAGGGTGGCGGCGTCGTCGCCGTGCTCGGGGGCTCTGACGACGCCGACGGACAGCTTGACGTGGGTGCCTACCGCGCCGATCTGGGCGTTGCCTTCGACCTGCGCGCGTATGCCGAGGCCGAACAGCTCGGGGTCACCGCCGGCCTGGAGGGCTGGGACCGCAACCGCGAAGCGGCCCCCGCCGATGCGCCCGACCACCGCGTCAGGCATGGCGCGCAGCAGGCGGGCGGTCACCTCGAGCAGCAGCTCGTCGCCCACCTCGTGGCCGAGGGTGTCGTTGACCTCGCGGAAGGAGTCCACAGCGACCGCTGCCAGGACGACGCCGGCGGCGTGCCGGTCGAGCATCTCGGCGAGCCGGCGGCTCGTCTCGTTGAGGTTGGGCAGCGTGGTGAGCGGGTCGGTCGTCGCGGCGCGGCCGAGGTCGGCCAGCAGCCGGCCGCGCTCGAAGGAGGTCGCCAGCTCGGCGCCGATCGTCTCGAGCAGGCGCAGGTCGCCGAGGTCGAAGCCGCGGACGGTGCCCAGGCGGTCGTGGGCGGTGAGGACGCCGATCAAGCCGTCGCTGCCGAGCAAGGGGGTGGTCATGCGCTGCGAGTCGCCGACGCGGCCACGGCCGTCCAGGGACGGAGTCCACGTCGAGGCCACCTGGTCGGCGACGGAGTGCAGCTCGCCGAGCTCGCTGGACGGGACGTCGGTGTCGGACACGACGACGTGCCGCCAGCCGACCTCTCCCGGGCTGCAGATCGCGAGGTGCAGGTGTCGGCTGCGGAGCAGGTCGCGCACCTGGTGCAGCACCGCGACGGCGTCGTCGTCGTCCACCGCCACGGGTTGCAGCTGCTTGACGAAGGTGTACAGCCGCTGGGTCGTCTGCTCACGTGCCGACTGGCGGCGGTGGCCGCGGTAGGCGAGCGCAAGCCCGGTCGACAGCCCCAGCGTGACCAGGATCGTCCAGGCGTCGGTCCACGCGGCGGACAGGGCGACGACGGCGACGGCTGTGAAGATCGTGGACGTCACGAACAGGACTCGGATGTGATGGACGAGCTCGGTCCAGGACGGGCGCCGGCCGAGCACGGTGAGGAGGACCTGAAGCGCGAGGTTGCTGACCACGTCCCCGAGGACGATCCCGGCAAGGAGCGCGGCCGACAGGGCAGGTCCCGGGCGGCTGACGTCCGCGACGACGGCCACAGCTGCGGCCGCGATGCCGACCTCGGCGGCTGCCGCACCGACGTTGAAGAGCATCTTGGTCGGGCCATGCCGGCGCAGGGTGTTGTCGACGAGGACGGCGACCATGCGCACGGTGAAGTGCAGCCACGGTGCCAGCAGCAGGACGCCGAAGGCCAGCGGCAATTGCGTCAGCGTGATGCTGCTGACGTCCTTACCGAACTCGAAGTCCAGCGGTCGGCGTGCGGCCGCGACGTAGGTGCAGCCCAGCAGGGCGGCCAACGCCACGACGGGGAGGTCGAACGGAGCTGCCAGGTCGACGGCCGGCACGGTCAGGCTCAGGCCTCCGCCGAGAACCAGCAGTCCGAGCGACAGGGCCAGCACGAGGGCGCGGCGGAGCGTGCTCGTGTCGCCTGCCCCTCGCACGCTCATCCCTGGACCTCTCGGCGCAAAGTGGATCTCCCTTGAGCGGGCTCCCTGTGCAGGCTGGCCACGAGGGGAAGCAGCAGCAGGCCAACCCCCGCCATGACTGCCACCGGGACCCGCGCGTCCAGCTTCTCAGCCAGGCCGCCGGCGAGCAGCAGGACGAGGCCCTGCACCAGCATCAGCGCGGTCCCGGCGATGCCGTACGCCCGGCCGCGCAGGTGTGCAGGGACCGCCTGGACGTACGACGCGTTGGCGGTCAGCTGCAGCGCGTTGCCCAGCCCGGCCACCGCCCAGAGCGCGCCGATGAGCAGGACGCTGTCGAACACAGGGGTGAGCAGCAGCGGCACGACGCTGAGAAGCGTCATCGGCAGGAACAGCCGCTCACGCCGTTCGGCGGGCACCCGCAGAACGGCGAAGGATGCGACGAGGAACCCGAGCGGCACGGACGCCGTCAGCAGCCCGGCTGCCAGCGCGCCACCGCCGCGGTCCTGCGCAACGGCAACGGCGAGGCCCTCGGGTGCGATGACTACCCCAGCGCTGAGCAGCCCCCAGGCGAGGTAGCGCCGCAGGACGGGGGTGCCTGCCACCAGTCGCGCGCCGGCCGCGGCCTCCCGCAGCAAGCCCCGCGTGCTGCCGTCGCGCGGCTGAGCGGGCCGGTTGCGGACGTTGCGGAGGATGAGCAGCGCGGACAGCGCGAAGGTGACGGCGTTGGCGAGCAGCGCGCCGTCCACCCCGATCGCGGCGACGAGGGCGCCGCCCGCCGCGAAGCCGACGACTTGGCCGAGCTGGCCGACCGTCTGGGTGAGCGTGTTCCCCACCAGGTAGCGCTCGCCCTCCAGGACGTCGGCGAGCAGCGCACTGCGGGCGGCCTCGAAGGGCGGCGACAGCAGGCCGACCATGGCGAGGAGCACGAACACCACCCAGAGCGGCAGCCCGGGGACGACCAGCGCCAGGACGAGGGCAGCCCGCACCAGGTCCGTCAGGACCAGCACCTGGCGACGCGAGTAGCGGTCCGGGAGCACCGACAGCAAAGGCCCCCCGAGGAGCCAGGTGAGGTACGACAAGGCGTACGTCGCGGACGCGGCGAGCGTCGACCCGGACCGCTCGAACACCAGGAGCGCGACCGCGATGCGCGCGAGCTGATCACCCACCACGGACAGCCCGCCGGCCAGGAAGACGGCCCGGAACTCGCCGTCGGCGAGCACGGCGCGGTACGGGCCGCGCGCGGACCTGTCGTCGACCACGCCGAGGAGTGTGGCGCATGTGACGCCTGTGATCATGTTTTGCGGTGAAGTACGCGTGCCGGTGCGTACCGTGGCGGGCACCGCCCCCGTGACCCAACGGCAGAGGTAGGGGTCTTAAAAACCCTCACGGTGTGGGTTCGAGTCCCACCGGGGGCACCGCCCACAGGCCCGCGTGCGCCGGGCACACGCAGGGCACTCCGTACGTTGTACTGGTCGCAGGGCCCCGTCCGCGGGCCGCGCAGAGGAGCCACCAGTCACCATGCAGTCCAACAACCCCGTCTTCGCACGCAGCGAGCCGCTGGCGCGCAGCCTGAAGCAGGGCGTGGGCTTCCACCCCGCCCCGTCTGCCGACGACGTCGCCGCGATCTACTCGACCCCCCAGCGCATGACGCTCGACGACGTCATCGTCAAGACCGGGCTGCTGCTCGGGCTGATGGTCGTGACCGGTGGCGCCGCGTGGGCGCTGAACGTCGGCAACGGCGTCGTCGTGCTCGCCGGCCTCGTGGGCTTCGCGCTCGCGATGGTCAACATCTTCAAGAAGCAGGTCAGCCCGCCGCTGGTCCTCGCCTACGCGGGCGTCCAGGGCGTCTTCGTCGGCGCGATCAGCCACACCTACGCAGACGTCTTCGGCGGCGGCATCGTGGTGCAGGCAGTCCTCGGCACCACGGCCGTGTTCGCCGCGGTGCTCGTCGGCTACCGGTCCGGTCGCCTGCGCAACACCCCGAAGTTCCAGAAGGTCGTCACGTTCGGCCTCATGGGCATGGTCGGCCTGCTCGTGCTCAACCTCGTCATCGGCCTGTTCGGCGACGGTGACGCGCTGGGCATCCGCGGCGACAACCTGCCGCTGTCCATCCTGTTCAGCGTCGGCCTCATCGTGTTCGGCGCGCTGACGTTCGTCATGGACTTCGACCAGGCCGACAAGATGGTGGCCGCGGGCGTGGCCGAGAAGGAGTCCTGGCGGGTGGCCTTCGGCCTCGTCGTCGGCCTCGTCTTCCTCTACCTCGAGATCCTGCGCCTGCTGTCCTACCTGCAGGGCCGCGACTAGCCCCGCGCTCGGCCTCGACGGGCCGCCACCCCCACGGGTGGCGGCCCGTCGCCGTTCCCGGACCTCCTAGCCTCGGCCCCGTGCCGGAGACGCCCCTCGACCTGCTGCGCCGGGAGAGCCGCGCGCTGGTGCAGCGGCTGCGCCTCTGGACGCCCGCCCGCTACGCCGCCGCGGCCGAGCCCTGGGGGAGTCGCGGCGACCTGGTGCACCACCTGGCGCAGCAGCTCGCCCACGGCGCTGCCGCGCTCGAGGGGGCCCCCCGGCGCCCGCTGCCACGCTTGGACAGCGACCTCGGGCTGGCCGACCAGCTCGCCGTCACCGCCGACGACCTGCTGCGCGCGGCGCCGCCGGCCGAGGTGGCCACCGCCGCGACCGCACACCTGCTGGCGCACCGCGCCGACCTGCTGGGCGACGAGATCCCGGCGTCGCTGGCCGCCGCCCTGGGTCTCGACGACGTCCTCGCCGAAGGTCGAGAGGTGTGCGAGCGAGACGAAACGGACATCAACCCGTTGTCCCGGTAGAGCGCGCCGCCCCTGCGGTGCCCCGGAGACCTTGGAGCTGCGCATGCCTCGCACCCGCACCCGTCCGATGGCCGCTCTCGCGGCCGCCGCCCTCGGCCTCACCGGCGTCCTCGCCAGTGCAGCGCCCGCGACCGCCGCGGCGGGCGCGATCCACCCCGGCGTCATGACCTACACCGCCGGCGCGCAGTGCACGGCGAACTTCGTCTTCCGCGACGCCAACGCCACCTACATCGGTCAGGCCGCGCACTGCTCCGGCACCGGCGGCAACACCGAGACCAACGGCTGCTCGGCCGGCTCGCTGCCGCTCGGGACCCCGGTCGAGGTCGGTGGCGCCAGCAAGCCGGGCACCCTGGCCTACAACTCCTGGCTGACCATGCAGGCCGCGGGCGAGAAGGACCCGGACACCTGCGCCTACAACGACTTCGCACTCGTGCGCCTCGACCCGGCCGACGCGGCCAGCGTCAGCCCGAAGATCCCCGTCCTCGGCGGCCCCACCGGCATCGACCGCGACGGCGTCGCCGCGGGCGAGAAGGTCTACTCGTACGGCAACTCGAGCCTGCGGCTCGGCGTCACCCAGCTCAGCCCCAAGGAGGGCATCAGCCTCGGCACCACGGGTGGCGGCTGGACCCACCC
>JBKJQM010000240.1:0-9147 GCA_046594005.1 Mycobacteriales bacterium | reverse complement strand
CACACGTCCTGCTTCGCGATGCAGCTCTCGGCCCTGATCGCCGCTGCCCGCGGCACCCCGCAGAGCCTCGAGGTCTCCGCCGACGTCTCGCTCGGCCCGGACGAGGCCGACGGCGGCTTCCGCCTCACCGGCATCGCGCTCAAGGTCGTCGGCGAGGTCGAGGGCCTGGACGAGGCCGGCTTCGTCAAGGCCGCCGACGAGGCCAAGCTGAGCTGCCCGGTCAGCAAGGCCCTCACTGGCGTCGACATCACGGTGGACGCCGCTCTGGCGTAGTCGCCGTACCTCCGCCGACGGGCGGCGTCCCGCACCGGGACGCCGCCCGTCGGCCCTCATGGCAATGTCGTCGGCCGGCTCGACCTGCGCCGATAGGCTCGGGCCTCACCCACCCTCGCGACCGCTGGAGCCTCCCGTGTCTTCCCCCGAAGCCCCCGTCTCCGTCTCCGTGACCGCGGAGCAGGCGGGGACGACGGCGTTCGAGGTGTTCAAGGCGGTCGGCGTGAAGGACACCGCCGTCGCGCGCGTCAACGGCGAGCTGCGCGACCTGGCTCACCTGCTGGCCGAGGGCGACGTGGTCGAGCAGGTGCCGTACGGCAGCGAGGACGGCCGCGCGGTCCTGCGGCACAGCGCCGCGCACGTCCTGGCCCAGGCCGTGCAGGACCTGTTCCCCGGCACCCGGCTCGGGATCGGCCCGCCGGTCAAGGACGGCTTCTACTACGACTTCCTCCCGGATCGGCCGTTCACCCCGGAGGACGTGGCCGCGGTCGAGAAGCGCATGGAGCAGATCGTCCGTCAGCGCCAGCGGTTCTCGCGCCGTGTCGTCTCCGACGAGGCCGCCCGCGAGGAGCTCGCCGACGAGCCGTTCAAGCTGGAGCTGATCGGCCTCAAGGGCGGCAGCAGCGATGACGACGGCTCGAGCGTCGAGGTCGGCGGCGGCGAGCTGACCATCTACGACAACCACGCCGGCGACGAGCTGGTGTGGAAGGACCTGTGCCGCGGCCCGCACCTGCCGACCACCCGCGACGTGCCGGCGTTCAAGCTCATGCGCACCGCCGCCGCGTACTGGCGGGGCAGTGAGAAGAACCCGATGCTGCAGCGCATCTACGGCACCGCCTGGGAGAGCAAGGACGCGCTCAAGGCGCACCTCACGATGCTCGAGGAGGCCGAGCGGCGCGACCACCGCAAGCTCGGCAGCGAGCTCGACCTGTTCTCCTTCCCCGACGAGATCGGCTCCGGGCTCGCGGTGTTCCACCCCAAGGGCGGCGTCGTCCGGATGGAGATGGAGGAGTACTCCCGCCGGCGGCACGTCGAGGAGGGCTACGAGTTCGTCTACACCCCCCACATCACCAAGGGCGCGCTGTACGAGACCTCCGGGCACCTCGACTGGTACGCCGAGGGCATGTACCCGGCGATGCAGCTCGACGCGGTGGGGGACAAGCCGGGCCAGGACTACTACCTCAAGCCGATGAACTGCCCGATGCACAACCTGGTGTTCTCGAGCCGCGGCCGTTCCTACCGCGAGCTGCCGCTGCGCCTGTTCGAGTTCGGGACCGTCTACCGCTACGAGAAGTCCGGCGTGATCCACGGCCTGACCCGCGCCCGCGGCTTCACCCAGGACGACGCGCACATCTACTGCACCCGCGAGCAGATGGCCGGTGAGCTCAAGAGCCTGCTGACCTTCGTGCTCGACCTGCTGCGCGACTACGGCCTGGAGGACTTCTACCTCGAGCTGTCGACCCGTGACCCGGAGAAGTCGGTCGGCACGGACGAGGCGTGGGAGGAGGCGACCGCTGCCCTGCAGGCCGTCGCCGACGAGTCGGGCCTCGAGCTCGTCCCCGACCCGGGCGGCGCGGCCTTCTACGGCCCGAAGATCTCCGTGCAGGCGCGCGACGCCATCGGCCGCACCTGGCAGATGTCCACGATCCAGGTGGACTTCACCCTGCCGGAGCGCTTCGACCTGGAGTACGCCGCCGCCGACGGCAGCCGCCAGCGCCCGGTCATGCTGCACCGCGCGCTGTTCGGCTCGATCGAGCGGTTCTTCGCCGTGCTGCTCGAGCACTACGCCGGCGCCTTCCCGGCCTGGCTGGCGCCTGTGCAGGCCGTCGGCATCCCCGTGCACTCGGACTACGACGGCTACCTGGTCGAGGTGGCGGCCAAGCTTCGGGCGAAGGGCGTACGCGTCGAGGTCGACACCTCGGACGACCGCATGCAGAAGAAGATCCGCAACGCCCAGAAGGCCAAGGTCCCCTTCATGCTGATCGCCGGAGAGGAGGACATCTCCAAGGGCGCCGTGTCCTTCCGCTACCGCGACGGGACGCAGGAGAACGGCGTCCCGGTCGACGAGGCGGTGGCGAAGGTCGTCGCGGCGGTGGAGTCGCGCACGTGACGGCCCCCGGGCCGGACCCCGCGACGCAGCACGAGGAGCAGGAGGGCGTCGGGATCGCCGACGCGTTCGAGCGGCTCTACACGCCGCACCGGATGGCCTACATCAAGGGCGAGGGCAAGGGCGGCGGCTGCCCGTTCTGCGACATCCCCCGGCTGTCCGACGAGGACGGCCTGGTCGTCGCGCGCGGCGAGCTGGCGTACGCCGTGCTGAACCTCTACCCGTACAACTCCGGGCACCTGATGCTCGTGCCGTTCCGGCACGTCGCGTCCTACGACGAGCTCACCCGCGACGAGGCGGCCGAGGTCGCAGGGATGACCCAGCACGCGCTGCGTGCGCTGCGGCACGCGACCGGGGCCCAGGGGTTCAACGTCGGCATGAACCTCGGCGTCGTCGGGGGAGGGGGCATCGCCGCACCCCTGCACCAGCACGTCGTGCCGCGCTGGGGCGGGGACACCAACTTCATGCCGGTCGTCGGGCACACGCGGGTGCTGCCGCAGCTGCTGCCGGACACGCGCACCCTGCTCGCGCAGGCGTGGAACGAGGTCGCGGGGTAGTCAGTCCTCGTGCCCGAGCCGGGCCAGCGCGGCGCGCGCCTGCTCGAAGGACATCCGGTGCTCGGCGTCCGGCGCGGACCGGGGGAGCGGCACCGGGCAGGCCTGCGGCACGACCGCGGGTGCGGCCGCGTGCAGCACGACCGTCAGCTCGGGAGGTGCCGCCGGCAGGACGCGCACCGTCGGGACCGGGACCGCCGACGGAGAGCTCACCTGAACAGCGTCGGCGCCTCGCCGCCGGACTGGAGACCCGATCGGGTGAACCTGCCTAGCGCGCGACGGCTTCGTGCCCGAGCGGCCGTCGGGTGTAGGACGCGGTGCCGTGCGAGACGCCGCGCAGGGTGGTGGCGTACGTCAGCAGCTCGCTGTCCGGCACCTCGGCGCGCACGACGCTGAGCTCGTCGTCCTCGGGGTCGCTCTCCCGGCCGGTGACCCGTGCCCGGCGGCCCGAGAGGTCGCTCATGACCGAGCCGACGAAGGCGGTGGGGACCTGCAGCGCGATCTCGCTCCACGGCTCGAGGACGACCGTGCCCGCCTCCGACGCAGCCTCCCGCAGGGCCAGGGCGCCGGCGGCGGCGAACGCCGCGTCGGAGGAGTCGACCGCGTGCGTCTTGCCGTCCACCAGCACCACCTCGAGGTCGACCAGCGGCCCCGAGCCCTCCAGCCCGCGCTCGGCCTGCGTGCGCACGCCCTTCTCGACGCTGCCGTGGAAGGTGCTCGGCACCGACCCGCCGACGACGTGCTGCGAGAAGGTGATGCCGGAGCCGGGGGGGCCGGGGGAGACCTCCAGCACCACCACGGCGAACTGCCCGTGCCCGCCCGACTGCTTGACGTGCCGGCCGGTGACCCTCACCGGCCGCGCGAGCGTCGCCTGCAGCGGGACCCGCACCTCCGGCGTCGCCACGGTCAGGCCGTGCCGGACCTGCAGCCGGTCGAGCAGCACCTCTGCGTGCCCGGTGCCCATGCACCACAGGAGCTGCTGACCGGTGTCGGCGCGCCGCTCCACCCGCAGGGTCGGGTCCTCGGCGACGAGCCGGGTCAGGGCCGCCGCCAGCTTCTCCTCGTCGGTGCGCGAGGCGGCCTCGACGGCGACCGGGAGCTGGGGCTCCGGCAGCACCCACGGGGCGACGAGCAGCGGCTCGTCCCGGTCGGAGAGCGTGTCGCCGGTCTCCCCGGAGGTGAGGCGGGCGACCGCGCACACGTCCCCGGCGGGACAGGACGGCACCGGGCGCAGCGCACTGCCGAGCGGCGAGGACAGCGGACCGACCCGCTCGTCGACGTCGTGGTCCGGGTGGTCCTCGCGGTGCCACGCGCCGCTGCCGCCGTGCCCGGAGACGTGCACCGGGGTGTCCGGTCGCAGCGTGCCGGAGAAGACGCGGACGTACGACACCCGCCCGAGGTACGGGTCGGTCGTCGTCTTCACGACCTCGGCGGCCAGCGGCCCGTCCGGGTCGCACTCCAGTGGCGCGACGGGTGAGCCGTCCGGCCGGGTGACCGACGGGCAGTTGTGCTCCAGCGGCGACGGGAAGCCCTGCACCAGCAGGTCGAGCAGCTCCTCGACGCCGACGCCCTGCAGCGGTGCGACCGCAAGCGCGGGGTGGAAGTGCCCTCGTGCGACGGCGGTCTCGAGGTCCGCGGTCAGCACCTCGAGGTCCAGCTGCTCGCCCGCCAGGTAGCGGTCCAGGAGCGTCTCGTCCTCGCTCTCGGCGATGACCGCCTCGATCAGGTCGCCCCGCAGCCCCTCGACGAGCGTCACGTGCTGGGGGTCGGCTGCGCGCTCGACGCGCTCGCCGGTCGAGTGGTCGACGACGCGGTGGTCGAGCAGGGAGATGAGGCCGGCGACGGTGCCGTCGTCCTCGTGCATGGGCAGGTGCAGCGGCAGCACGCCCTCGTCGAGCAGGCGCTGGCACAGCGCGACGGTCTCGTCGAAGTCGGCGCGCGGCCTGTCCAGCTGCGTGACGGCGACGGCGCGCGGGATGCCGACGGCGGCGCACTCCGCCCACAGCTGGGCGGTCACCGCGTCGAGTCCGCCGGCAGCCGACACCACAAACAGCACCGCGTCCGCGGCGCGCAGCCCGGCGCGCAGCTCGCCCACGAAGTCGGGCGAGCCCGGGGTGTCCAGCAGCGTCAGCTTCACGCCGCCGTGCTCGACCTGCGCGACCGACAGCGACACCGACCGGTGCAGGCGCTGCTCGACCTCCTCGGGGTCGGTCGTGGCCGTTCCCTCGTCGACGCGGCCGGCCCGTGCCACGGCCCCGGCGTGCGCGAGCAGGGCCTCCACGAGGGTGGTCTTGCCGGCGCCGCTGTGACCGACGACGGCGATGTTGCGCAAGAGCTCCGCCGCCCGTGGCGCCGGGGCCGCGCCGGCTCCGTCTGCTCGAGGGCTGCGCACGTGGACCTCCGACCTCGAGGGGCGCGAGCCGCCCCCGGCAGGCACAGCCTGCCGGTGCCCCGCGCGGGCATCAAGGCCGGGGGCGGGCGGGGCGCCGCGCACTACGGTGTCCTCGACCACCGCCCCCGACGAGAGCGAGCCCATGCTCAACCTGCGCGTGCGCCCCGCGCTCGCCCGCCTGGTCGACCCGGTCGCCGACGCGCTGCTCAAGGCGAAGGTCACGCCGGACGCGGTGACCGCGACCGGCACGCTCGGCGTCGTCGTCGGCGCGCTGGTGTTCTTCCCGCGCGGGATGTTCTTCACCGGGACGGCGGTCGTCTTCTTCTTCGTGCTGACCGACCTGCTGGACGGCACGATGGCGCGCCGCCTGGGCCGCACCAGCCGCTTCGGCGCCTGGCTCGACAGCACCTGCGACCGCGTCGCGGATGCGGCCATCTTCAGCGGCCTGGTGCTGTGGTTCACCGGCGACGGAGACAGTCAGCTGCTCGCCGGCGTCGCCCTGTTCTGCCTCGTGGCCGGGTCGATCGTGTCCTACGCGAAGGCCCGCGCCGAGGGCCTCGGCCTGCGCTGCGACGTGGGGCTCGCCGAGCGCGCGGAACGGCTGATCCTGGTCCTGCTCGGCACGCTGCTGGCGGGGCTCGGCCTCGAGGACGCGCTGCCCGTCCTGCTGTGGGTGCTCGCCGCCGCCACCGCGGTCACCGTCGTGCAGCGTCTGGTCGAGGTCCGCCGCCAGGCGGCCCTCGCCGAGTAGTGGCCGGGCCCGTCGCCCGCGTCGCGGGGCTCCTGACCGGACGGCTCTCCGACGCGGCGTACGCCGGCGGCTGGGCCCTCGTGCGGGCGCTGCCGGAGGGCGCGGCGCACGCGCTGTTCCGCGCCGGCGCAGACCTCGCCTGGCGGCGTGGCGGTCCCGCTGTCGACCGGCTGCGCGCGAACCTGCGCCGCGTCGCCCCGCAGGCGGACCTCGACGCTCTGACCCACGACGCGCTGCGGTCCTACGCCCGCTACTGGTGCGAGATGTTCCGGCTGCCGGTGACGTCGACGGAGAGGGTCGTCACCGGCGCGCACACCCTCGACGAGCACCGCCTTCGGGACAGCGTCGCCGCCGGTCGCGGCACCGTGATGGCGTTGCCGCACACCGGCAACTGGGACCATGCGGGCGCGTGGTGCGGCGCCACCGGCGTGCACTTCACGACGGTGGCCGAGCGGCTGAAGCCGGAGTCGCTGTACGACCGCTTCGTCGCGTTCCGCGAGTCCCTCGGCATGGAGGTGCTGCCGTTGACGGGCGGCGACCGGCCGCCGTTCGACGTGCTGGTCGAGCGGCTCGAGGCGGGCGGCACGCTGTGCCTGCTCGCCGACCGCGACCTGTCCGCGCGCGGCGTCGACGTCACCTTCTTCGGCGACCGGGCACGCATGCCCGCGGGTCCCGCGACCCTGGCGCTGCGCACCGGCGCGACCCTGCTGCCCGTGACGCTCTCGTTCCGCCCGGACGGCTGGGAGATCCGCTTCCACGAGCCGGTGCCGCACAGCGACATCGCCACCATGACGCAGGGGATGGCCGACGCGTTCGCCGCGGGCATCGGTGCGCACCCGGCCGACTGGCACATGCTGCAGCGGCTGTGGCTGGACGACCTGGCCGCCGACGACCCGCGTCGCGCAGCGCAGTGAGGGTCGGCATCGCGTGTCCCTACACCTGGGACGTCCCGGGCGGGGTGCAGGCGCACGTGCGTGACCTCGCCGACCACCTCGTCGCGCTCGGGCACGAGGTGTCGGTGCTCACGCCGGTCGACGACCCGGACGAGGCGGACCTGCCGTCGTACGTCGTGCCCGCGGGTCGGGCCGTGCCCATCCCGTACAACGGCTCGGTGGCCCGGCTGGTGTTCGGCCCGCTGTCGCTGGCCCGTACGCGCCGCTGGCTGCGCGACGGCGCGTTCGACGTGCTGCACGTGCACGAGCCGACCGTCCCCAGCGTGTCGATGTTGGCCTGCTTCGCGGCCAAGGGCCCGATGGTCGCGACGTTCCACACCGCCACCGCCCGCAGCCGGGCACTCCAGGTGTTCGGCAGCGCGCTGCAGCCGGCCCTGGAGAAGGTCACCGGCCGCATCGCGGTGTCGCCCGCAGCGCGGCGGGTCGTCGTCGAGCACCTCGGCGGCGACGCCGTGCTCATCCCGAACGGCGTCGACGTCGCGCGGTTCGACGGCGCGCTGCCCCTGCCGGGTCGCCCCGACGCGCCGACGGTCGTCTTCCTCGGCCGCATCGACGAGGGCCGCAAGGGGCTGGCGGTGCTGCTGGAGGCGCTGCCCGAGCTGGTCCGGCTCGTGCCGGACGTGCGGCTGCTGGTCGCCGGTCCCGGCGACGCCGACGACGTCCGGGAGGCGGTTCCCCGCAGCCTGCGCGACCGGGTCGAGCTGCTCGGACTCGTCAGCGACGCCGACAAGCCGCGGGTGTTCGCCAGCGGGGACGTCTACTGCGCGCCCAACACGCACGGCGAGTCGTTCGGCATCGTGCTCGTGGAGGCGATGGCCACCGGCACGCCCGTGGTCGCCAGCGACCTGGAGGCCTTCCGGCGGGTGCTCGAGGACGGCCGCGCGGGGGTGCTCGTCCCGGTGCGCGACGCGGGCGCGCTCGCCACCGCGCTCGGTGAGCTGCTCCTCGACCCGCCCCGCCGTGCGGCGCTGGCCGCAGAGGCCCGTCGGGTCGTGGACCGCTACGACTGGGCGACCGTCACCGCCCAGGTGGTGGAGGTCTACGAGACGGTCGCCGCGACCGCTCCGCCGGCTGCGCACGTCGAGGTCGACCCCGACCTCGAGACGCTCGCGGACCTGCTCGACGACGACGTCGCCCCCGGCGAGGACGACGACGCGGGACGCCTGGTCACGACGCTGCGCCGCTGGCTGGCTGAGCGGCCGCGGCTGGCCGACCGCTCGTGACCACCGTGCTCCTGGCCATCGCCGCCGTCGCGCTGCTGGTCCTCTACGTCACCTGGACGGCCGGCCGCCTGGACCGCCTGCACGCGCGCGTCGACGCGGCCTGGGCAGCGCTGGACGCGCAGCTGGTCCGCCGGGCCAGCGCTGCGCGCGCCGTGGCGAGCGCGCTGCCGGCCGGACACGCTGCGGTGCTCGAGTCAGCGGCGCGTGCCTGCCTGGAAGCCGGCGACGACGGGCGCGAGGCGTACGAGAACGACCTGTCGGGCGCGTTGCGCTCGGCGGTGCCGCTCCTGCCGCCGGGCGCCGACCTCGAGGAGCTCGAGACGGCCTCGACCCGCGTCGGGCTGGCCCGCTCGTTCCACAACGCCGCGGTCCGCGACACCCGCGCCGTCCGCCTGCGCCGCATGCCGCGCGCGCTGCGGCTGGCCGGGCACCGCGCGCTGCCCCAGTACTTCGAGATCGACGACACCACCATCCCGCACTGACTGCGCGTCCTGCCGAGCACCGCCCGGAACGCCACCTAGCCTCGTCGACGTGAGTGCTCCGCGTCCGTCCCGTCCCGTCGCCGTCGTCCTCGGCCTGTGCCTGCTGGGGTCCGCGGTGTCGGCGTGCGGCGGTGACACCGAGGCCAAGCGCGTCGCCTCCCCGCGGGCCACCGCCACGACTGCGCCGAGCGCTGCCGCGACCGTGGCGAAGCCGGTCGCCAAGGCGGGACTGACGAGCGACCCGCTGGCCCGCGCCGCCAAGGTGCCGCGCTCGACCATCGCCAACCTCGAATCGGGAACGGGCAACCCGTCGCTCGTCGTCCTCGTCAAGGTCGCGCAGGCGCTCGGCGTGCCGATCGACGAGCTGCTCGCATCGCCGCGCGCCAAGGTGCGGCGCTCGACCATCGCCAAC
>JBKJQM010000015.1:0-8104 GCA_046594005.1 Mycobacteriales bacterium | reverse complement strand
CGGGCCCGGGTCGAGGCCGACGCCGCCGGTGTCGTCGTGCGCAACCCCTTCGGCACCAAGCGCCTCCCGTGGCAGGTCGTGCGCGCAGTGCGGCTGGACGACGGCGCCCCCTGGGCGGTGCTCGACCTGCAGGACGACGAGACCGTTCAGGTGCTCGCGGTGCAGGTCGAGCACCGCCCAGGGGGCGCCGTCATCCAGCCGCACTGCGCGCACGACCTGCCACGGGAGGCGCTTGGTGCCGAAGGGGTTGCGCACGACGACACCGGCTGCGTCGGCCTCGACCCGGGCGCGCGTGAACAGCAGGACGGCGCCGGCCAGCATCAGCCCCAGCAGGAAGAACGCCACCTGGTCGACCACCTGGAACTGCGCGGCGCCCGAGGTGCCACGGCCCAGGCCGTACGCCACCACGCCGAACAGGACGGTCACCACGACGGCGGTGGCCCAGCAGACGCGGGTCAGTCGGCGCGGGCGCACGACGACCGGCTGCCCGGCGCCGGTCATGGCGGCGCCTCGAGCGGCCGCGAGACCGGGGTCTGCCGGAGCACGCGGAACGCGACCTGCACCGCGGGGCCGATGCCAAGGGCGAACAGCAGGGTGCCGATGCCGACCGGCCCGCCGAGCACGACGCCGGCGACCAGGACGACGCACTCGAGCACGCCACGGGCGGTGCCGACGCGCCAGCCGGTTCGGGTGTGGATCGCGACCATGAGGCCGTCGCGGGGTCCGGGGCCGAGGTGGGCGCCGAGGTACAGCGCCGAGCCGGCGGCGACCGTGCAGATGCCGAGCAGCGTGACGAGCAGCCGCAGGACGACGGGTCGGTCGTCGAGCCCGTCGAGCAGCGGGGACTCGAGCAGCACGTCGAGCACGACGCCGATGACGACGACGTTCAGCAGGGTCCCGACGCCGGGGCGTACGCCCGCCGCGATCGCGAGGCCGAGCACGACGACGGAGACGCCGATGGCGGTCTTGCCGAACGTGACGCCGAGGTTCTCGGACAGCCCGCCGGTGAGGACGTCCCACGGGCCGACGCCGAGCTCGGCGACCAGCCCGAGCCACAGGCCGACGGCGAACAGCAGCAGCCCGACCAGGAGCTTGACGTAGGTCATGAGCGGCTCGTGCGGCCGCTGACCCGCACGGCCACCAGGGTCAGCGCCACGCCGACCACGGTCAGCGCATCGACGTCGGCGGCGTGCACGGGGCTGAGCACGTCGAGGGCCAGCGCACCGAGCAGCTGACCGGCGATGATCGCCAGCCCGAGGCGCAGCACGCCCAGGGTGCGCACCACCACGGCGGCGATCGCCACGAAGACGGCTCCCAGGGGGCCGCCGAGGTAGAGCCACCAGTGGTCCGGGCCCGGCCAGGAGGCGACGTCGAGGCCACCGATGAGCGCGTGCACGAGCAGCCCCGCCGCCAGCGCCAGGGTGCCGACGACGAAGTTCACGAGCGTGGCCACTCCGGCGTCGCCGGTGGTCCGCCGCACCCGGCCGTTGAGCGCCTGCTGGAGCGAGATCATGAAGCCGGCCAGCACGACGAGCACCAGCAGCAGCGGGCTGGCCTGCCGGGCGCCGTCGCCCAGGACGCTGATGCCGACGGCGACCAGGCACAGCCCCGCACCGAGCACCCGCGGGACCGTCAGCCGGTGGGCGCCGCCGGGGCCGAGGCCCAGCCGGTCGACGGCGAGGCCACCGGTGGTCTGGCCGGCCACCAGGCCGACGGTCAGCAGGGCGACCCCGATCTTCGGGGCGGCCGCGGCGCCGACGGCGACCAGGCTCGCACCGCCGAGGCCGCCGAGCCGCTGAGTCCACGGCACCTCGCGCACCCGGCGGACCGCGGCCCGCGCTGACGCCCTGCTCAGGACGACCGCGAGGACGGCGACCAGGCCGGTGCCGAACGACACGAGCGCCGCCAGCAGTGCGTCGTCCAGGGTGGTGGCGAGCTCGCCGTTGATGCGCTGCTGCAGCGCGACGAGCCCGCCTGAGGCGAAGGCGACGCCCAGGGCGGTCGAGACGGTCCGGGAGTGGGCGGGCGCCTCCTGGATCGGGGCCGTCACTCGACGATCTTGGAGATGGGCAGCTCGAGGATGTCGCGCGCGCCGGCCGCCTTGAGGGCCGGGATCAGCGTGTTGACGCCCTTCTTCGGCACGACGGTCTCCAGCGCCCGCATGTCACCCGCGGCCAGCGCCATGACGGTCGGCGAGGACATCGACGGCAGCTGCGAGATCACGTCGTCGAGCTGGTCCGCCGGCACGTTGAGCTTGAGCAGCACGTGGCCGCGCGCGCGCAGCGCCCCCTGGAGCAGCACGACGATGTCCTCCATCGCGGCGCGCTTGGCCGGGTCCTCGTACGCCTCGCGGTTGGCCAGCAGCTCGGTGCGGCTCGTGAGCAGGGTGGCGATGATCTTCAGGCCGGCCTTGCGCAGCGACGACCCGGTCTCGGTGAGGTCGACGATCGCGTCGACGATGTCCGGGATCTTGGCCTCGGTCGCGCCGTGGCTGGTGAACACCTTGGCCTTGACGCCGTGCTCCTCGAGGAAGCGGCGGGTCGTCTCGGGCATCTCGGTGGAGATGCGCACCCCGTCCGGGAGGTCGGTGACCGACTCCCACGGCGACTCCTTCGGCACGGCCAGCACGACGGACACGACCGCCTCACCGGCCCGGCCGCCGCCGATCTCGCCGAGGCTGACGACGTCGGCGCCGGTCTCGGTCACCCAGTCGCGACCGCTGATGCCGAGGTCGAAGATGCCCTGCTCGACGTAGGTCGGGATCTCCTGCGGCCGCAGGAAGCGGATGCGGTCGATGCGGGGGTCGTCCACGCGGGCGGTGTAGTCGCGCTCGCCGCCGCGCACGACGTGCAGGTCGGCGGCCGAGAACAGCTCGAGGACCTGCTTCTCCAGGCTGCCCTTGGGCAGGACGATCGCGAGCACGGGAGTGCCTTCCTTCTCAGTAGGTGCCGGTGCGCAGGCGCTTCAGCGTCCCAGCGGTGTCGAGCGCGGCGAGCACCGCCTCACGGCCCTTGTCCTCGGGAGCGCCGGGCAGTCCGGAGCGGGCGCGGGCCTGCTCCTCGGTGTCGCAGGTGAGGACGCCGTTGCCGACCGGCGTGTGGGTGTCCAGCGACACCCGCGTCAGGCCGTACGTCACGGCGTCGCAGACGTACTCGAAGTGGGGGGTGCCGCCGCGCAGCACCAGGCCCACCGCCGCCACGGCGTCGTGGGTGGCGGCCAGCGCCTGGGCGACGACCGGCAGCTCCACCGCGCCGGAGACGCGGACGATCGTGGGCTCGTCGACCCCGCACTCCTGCGCCGCGCGCACGGCCGAGGCCAGCAGCGCCTCGGTGATCTCCTCGTGCCAGCGGGTCGCGACGATCGCGAGCGACAGCCCCTTGGCGTCGACCGGGCGTGCGCCCGGGGCACCCTGACCGCTCACGGGGCGTCCACGGCGTCGGCGCTTGCCTCGGTGGCCTCGTCCTCGAAGGCGGCCAGGCCGGGCAGGTCGTGGCCCATCCGGTCGCGCTTGGTCCGCAGGTAGCGCAGGTTCTCGGGGTTGGCGTGCACGGGAAGTGCTACGCGGCCGACGATCTCGAGGCCATAGCCCTCGAGGCCCGCCCGCTTGGTGGGGTTGTTGGTGAGCAGCCGCATGCTGCGCACGCCGAGGTCGACCAGGATCTGCGCGCCGGTCCCGTAGTCCCGTGCGTCGGACGGCAGCCCGAGCTCGAGGTTGGCGTCGACGGTGTCCGACCCGCCGTCCTGCAGCTGGTAGGCCTGGAGCTTGTGCATCAGGCCGATGCCCCGGCCCTCGTGGCCGCGGACGTACAGCACGACGCCGCGCCCGGCCGCGTCGACCGCCTCGAGGGCCGCGTCGAGCTGGGGACCGCAGTCGCACCTGCGCGAGCCGAAGACGTCGCCGGTCAGGCACTCGGAGTGGACCCGGACGAGGACGTCCTGGCCGTCACCGAGGTCGCCCTTGACCAGGGCGACGTGGTCGGTGTCGTCCAGGACGGAGCGGTAGCCGACCGCCTTGAACTCGCCGTGGGCGGTGGGGATCCGGGCCTCGGCGACGCGCTCGACCTGCTTCTCGCTGCGCCGCCGCCAGGCGATGAGGTCGGCGATCGAGATGATGGCCAGGTCGTGCTCGGCGGCGAACTCCTTGAGCTCGTCGAGCCGCGCCATGCCGTGGTCGTCGTGCTGGCTGACGATCTCGCAGATGACGCCGACGGGGCGCAGGCCGGCCAGGCGGCACAGGTCGACGGCCGCCTCGGTGTGGCCGGCGCGGCGCAGGACGCCGCCGTCGAGCGCGCGCAGCGGGTTGACGTGGCCGGGGCGGGTCAGGTCGTAGGGCGAGGTCTCCGGGTCGGCGAGCACCTGCACGGTGCGCGCGCGGTCGCCGGCGGAGATGCCGGTGCTGACGCCCTCGCGGGCGTCGACGGTGACCGTGTAGGCCGTCCGCATCCGCTCCTGGTTGCTGCTGACCATCAACGGCAGCTCGAGCCGGTCGAGGTCGGCCTCGGTCATCGGCACGCAGATGTAGCCCGAGGACCAGCGGATCGTGAACGCCATCAGCTCGGGCGTCGCCAGCTCCGCGGCGAAGATGAGGTCGCCCTCGTTCTCGCGGTCCTCGTCGTCGACGACCACGACCGCCTTGCCGGCGGCGATGTCGGCGACCGCGCGCTCGATGGTGTCGAGGCCCTTGTCGTCGTGCGGAGGCGTCGGCTCGTGGGCCTGGGCGCTCATGGGGTCTCCTCGGTCGCGCCCGGGACGATCCCGGACTGCAGCAGCTTCTCGACGTGCTTGGCGATGATGTCGACCTCGAGGTTGACCGGGTCACCGGGTCCCTTGGAGCCCAGCGTCGTGAGCCCCAGCGTGGTCGGGATGAGGCTGACCTCGAACCAGTCCGCGCTGATCGCGCTGACGGTCAGCGAGACCCCGTCGACGGTGATGGAGCCCTTCTCGACGACGTAGCGGCCGAGGCCGCCCGGCAGCGACACGCGCACGACGGTCCAGTGCTCGTCGGGCGTCACGGCGAGCAGCTCGCCGGTGCCGTCGACGTGGCCCTGGACGACGTGACCGCCGAGCCGGTCGGACACGCGGACGGCGCGCTCCAGGTTGACGGGGCTGCCGACGGTGAGCGCGCCCAGCGAGGAGCGCCGCAGCGTCTCGGCCATGACGTCGGCGGTGAACGCCCCGCCCTCGTTGGCCACGACGGTGAGGCAGACGCCGTTCACCGCGATCGAGTCGCCGTGGCCGGCGTCGGCGGTGACCACCGGTCCGCGAACGGTGAGCCGGGAGGCGTCCTGCAGCTCCTCCACGGCGACGACCTCGCCCAGCTCCTCGACGATGCCGGTGAACACCTCAGCTCCTCCGCATGGTCAGTCGTACGTCCTCGCCGGTGCGGGAGACGTCATCGAGCGAGAACCGGTGGGCCTCGGTGATCGTTCCCACGCCGGCGCCCGTGAGGGCGTGCCGCCCGTCACCCAGCAGGGTCGGGG
Organism: Mycobacteriales bacterium; assembly: GCA_046594005.1. Classification (GTDB taxonomy): domain Bacteria; phylum Actinomycetota; class Actinomycetes; order Mycobacteriales; family SCTD01; genus SCTD01. Next base: position 2,624 of record JBKJQM010000015.1, on the reverse strand, counting down.
CGACGTAGCCGACGACGCGGTCCACCAGGCCGGCACGCACGAAGGACCCGGCCAGGACCGGTCCGCCCTCGAGCAGCACGCTGACGACGCCGTGCTCGTCCTGCAGCAGCCGCAGGAGCGCGGCCGGGTCGACCCGCCCGTCGCGGGTGTCCACGGCGGCGTGCCGCGGGTAGCCCGGGTCCTCGAGCAGCGGGCCGTGGACGACCAGCGCCGGCGAGGGGCCGGACAGGCAGCGGGCGGTCAGCGGCGTACGGCCGGCCGTGTCGACGACCACCCGCAGCGGCTGGTGGCCGGGACTAGGGCGCACGTCGAGGAGCGGGTCGTCGGCCAGCACCGTGCCGACGCCCGCGACGACCGCGTCGACCTCGCCGCGCAGCCGATGGACGTCGGCGCGGGAGCTCTCCCCGGTGATCCAGCGCGAGGTGCCGTCCGCGGCGGCGCTGCGGCCGTCGAGCGTGGCGGCGTACTTCCAGGTGACGTACGGCCGCCCCGACGCGCGGCTCCCGAGCCACGCCTCGAGCGGTCCACGGGCGACCTCGTCGGCGAGCACCCCGGTCTCGACGTCGACGCCGCCGTCGCGCAGCAGGTCGGCGCCACCGCCGGCCTGCTCGGTCGGGTCGGCGCAGGCGACCACCACCCGGGCGATGCCCGCGGTCAGAAGTGCGGAGGTGCAGGGCCCCGTCCGGCCGGTGTGCCGGCAGGGCTCGAGCGTCACGACCGCAGTGCCCCCACGGGCGCGGTCGCCGGCCTGCTCGAGCGCGACGACCTCGGCGTGCGGTCCGCCGGGTGGACGGGTCCAGCCCTCCCCCACGACCTGGCCGGCGGCGTCCAGGACGACTGCGCCGACGGGCGGGTTCGGGGAGGTGGTGCCGAGCGCGCCCGCGGACACGGCGACGGCCCGACGCATCGCGTCGAGCTCTGCCTGGCCGGCCATCGGGGTCCCCTCCTGCGCGGGAGAGGCGCTCCGGGGGCGGACGGGACACGGGACGCGCCCGGACCGCCCGCGCGCGACTCTCCAGTGTCCTTCCATGCTGCCACGCGGCGCTCCGGCCACCCGGAGCGCAGTCCCACTCAGTGGGCAGCGCGCCGGTCCACCGCGACGTGCGAACCGGGCTGCGACTTGGCGTAGCTCTTCATCTCGGCGGCCGCCGCCACGACCGCGCGGTGGTCGCGCCCGCCCTCGGGGCCGCTGAGCCCGACCCCGACGCTGACCGTGACGACCGGGTGCTCGCGCAGGACGCCGCGGCGGTCGGTCGCCAGCAGGTGCCCCTTCCCGAGGTCGTCCGCGTCGTAGTAACCCGCCACCACGTCGTCGAAGCACTCGACGAGCCGGTTGCACACCGGCTCGACCTGCTCCGGTGTCGACACCAGCACGAAGTCGTCGCCCCCGACGTGGCCGACGAACACCGCCGGATCCTGCTCGACGACGGCGGCCCCGATGCACTGGCACAGCGCGAGCAGCAGCTGGTCGCCGCGCAGGAAGCCGTACGCGTCGTTGAAGCTCTTGAACTCGTCGAGGTCGACGTGGCTGACGGCGTACGCCTCGCCGCGCGCGGCACGTCCGGTGATCTCGAGGTCGATGCGGGGGCCGCCGGGCAGCCCGGTCAGCGGCGACACCGACCGGGCGTCGGCCGTGCGGCGCAGCGTGCTGTGGATGCGGGCGACCAGCTCGTCGCTGTCGAACGGCTTGACGACGTAGTCGTCCGCTCCGGCGGTGAGCCCGGCGACGCGGTCCGCGGACATCCCCTTGGCGGTCAGCAGCAGCACCGGCACGCCGGCGGTGGCACCGCCGGCCCGGAGCTGCCGCACGACCTCGACGCCGTCCAGTCCCGGCATCATCACGTCGAGAAGCACCAGGTCGGGCGGGTCGGCCCGCACCCGGTCCAGGGCGACCTGCCCGTCCTGCACGACCTCGACCTCGAAGCCCTCGAGCTCGAGCACCGTCGAGATCAACCCGAGGATGTCCGCGTCGTCGTCGGCCGCGAGGATCCGGGTCACGGCGCCATGGCGGCGGTGGCCTGCGCGCGCAGGGCCGCGATGGCCTGCGCCGGGTCGGCCGCCCCGTAGACCGCCGAGCCGGCCACGAAGACGTCCGCCCCGGCCTCGGCGCACCGCTCGATCGTCTCGGCGCTCACGCCGCCGTCGACCTGCAGCCACACGTCCAGGTCGCCGATCGCGTGACGGGCACGCCGGACCTTGGGCAGCACGACGTCGAGGAACGCCTGGCCCCCGAAGCCGGGCTCGACGCTCATCACGAGCAGCATGTCGATCTCGGGCAGCAGGTCGAGGTAGGCCTCGACGGGCGTCGCCGGCTTGAGGGCCAGGCCCGCGCGGGCGCCCTCCTTGCGCAGCGCCCGCGCCAGGCGCACCGGCGCCGCGGCCGCCTCGGCGTGGAACGTGACGGACCCGGCGCCGGCCTCGGCGTAGGCCGGTGCCCAGCGGTCGGGGTCCTCGATCATCAGGTGGCAGTCCACGGGGATCGACGTCGCCTTGAGCACCGCCTCGACGACGGGCAGCCCGAGGGTGAGGTTGGGGACGAAGTGGTTGTCCATGACGTCGACGTGCGCCCAGTCGGCCGCCCCGTCGATGCGCGCCAGCTCGTCGGCCAGCCGCGCGAAGTCCGC
>JBKJQM010000519.1:0-7521 GCA_046594005.1 Mycobacteriales bacterium | reverse complement strand
CCCCCCCCCCACCCCCCGGCCCCGGGCCCGCCGGCACAGGCACTGGAGAAGGAAGTCCGCGGGTTCGGCCACCGTGCGCGCGGATCCAGATGCTCTGTCCACAAGCACTTCTCGCTGTTGTGTTCGAACTGGTGTTCGACTAGAATCCACCCATGGCCAGGGCAGCAGACCTCCGGGAGCTCGAGGAGGCCTGCCCGTGGTTGGAGGACGACTTCCAGGCCGACCTCGCACTGTTGGCCGACGGCACGAGCAACGCGGCGAGGCTCTACGCCGCCGACGCCAGGGTCATCGCCCGCCTTGCTGCGCGGGTCCCGCGGTGCGCCGGTGACGAGTTCGGGGCCACGCCCTGGACGTCGTTCCGGCGCGACGTCGCGCTGGCCCGCAAGGTGTCCGACCGGGCCGCAGCCGCGCAGATCCGGGTGGCCCTGCGGCTGACGACGGTGATGCCACGGACGATGGGCCTGCTGGAAGCCGGGGTGCTGACCGTCCCGCGGGCCATCGCCTTCGTGACCGAGCTCGAGGCGCACCCCGACGAGCTCGCGGCGGCGGTCGACACCGAGCTGGCCGACACGGTCGTGCTGCTGCCGTCGTGGCGGATCGTCCAGGAGGTGCGCCGCGCAGTCCTGCGCCTGGACCCGGACGCCGCTGCGCAGCGCGCCGCCGCCAAGAACGCCGGCCGCGGCATCACCCTGCTCCCGGACGTCGACGACCAGGCGACCGCCTGCCTGACCGGACCGGCCGTGCCGCTGCAGCGCTGGTACGACACCGTCGACGCGCAGGCACGAGCGCTCAAGCAGGCTGGTGACCCCCGCACCCTGGACGCGTTGCGGTTCGACCTCGCGACCAGCACCTACCCGTGCGAGGTGCACAGCCCCGCCGACCCGACCATCGAGACCACCGCCGACCCGGCTGGCGCGACCGCCGAGCCGAGCGTCGAGCCCACCCGCGGACCCAGTGCCGGGGCCGGTGCGGACGAGGACCTGGCCGCGCACGCGCCCTCCCCTGCGCCGGCGGCCGACCGCGGCGACGCGGCCACGCCCGGAGCCAGTGCGACGCCCGCGGTCGTCGTGCCGCAGGTCGGGACTGCCGCTCCCGACGCCGCTCCCGACGCCGCTGCCGGCCTCCGCGCCAGCGGCGTCGAGCCGGCCTCGACGGACTGCCGCCGCGGGCGGCCCGTCCAGGCGATGGTCGTGGTGCCAGTCGAGACCGCCCTCGGGCTCAGCAACGAACCGGCGTGGCTGGAGGGCTACGGCTGGATCAGCGCCCCGACCTGCCGGCAGCTGCTCGTCGACGCCGAGCTGCGCCGCGTCTGCGCCCAGAGCGGCACCGGCCTGCTGGTCGACCTCGCCGACCGGGACGTGCGACCACCACCGACACCGGCCGGCGTGCGAGAAGCCCTGCTCAGCATGGTCCTGGACGACGTCGAGCTGAACGACGTCGGCTGGCGCACCGAGCCGCAGCACGACCCCAGCGACCGGCTACGGGACTACGTCGAGCTGCGCGACCGGTTCTGCGACGGCCCCACCGGCGCACGGGTCCCCGCCCGCCGGGCGGAGCTCGACCACGACGAGCCCTGGCCCGAAGGGCCCACCGCTGCCTGGAACCTCGTTGCCCGCAGCCAGCGCACCCACCACCTCAAGCACCACGGCTGGACACCACTGCGCACGGCGACGAGCACCCTCTGGTTCAGCCCCGCCGGCCAGCTCGCGGAGACCCCGCGCCACACCAGCGCACCGCCCGGCATCGACAGCGACCCCGTGCACGAGCCCCGGCTGCCCGACCCGGACGAGCTGGCCCACGTCGACCGCCAGCAGCTCACCACCCCGTACGACAGCCCGCCCTGGCTGCCCGGCGGCCGACGCAGCAGCACCGACTGGACCTGGCTCGACAAGGACGCACCCGCGCCGTTCTGAGCACGCGCGCAGGGTCCGCCCGATGCGCGGCGGGCGGGAGTGACCTACCGCCGCGCGTACGGCCCCCAGCGCGGGTCGGCGACCGGCCGTGGCCGCCCGCTCCCGCGCAGTCGCCAGACCAGCGCCGCACCGACGGCGAAGCCGATGACGTGCGCGAGGTACGCCGTGCCCGTCGCGTCGGACAGGCCGGCGCCGCGGGCGTACAGGTACTGCAGGACGAACCAGCTGCCGAGCACCAGCCAGGCGGGCAGGCGTACGGGCAGGAAGAAGAAGAACGTCAGCAGCGACCAGACCTTGGCGCGCGGGAACAGCACCAGGTACGCGCCGAGGACGCCGGCGATCGCCCCCGAGGCGCCGACGAGCGGCTGCTCGGAGCCGGACATGGACAGCGAGAAGCCGTACGTCGCCGCGTACCCGCAGCCCAGGTAGAACAGCAGGTACCGCAGCTTGCCGAGCCGGTCCTCGATGTTGTTGCCGAAGACGTACAGGAACAGCATGTTGCCGAGCAGGTGCAGCCAGCCGCCGTGCAGGAACATCGCCGACAGCACCGACAGCCACGGCCGCTTGTCGTACGGCGGCGGCGACTGCGTGATGCAGCCCAGCTTCCCGTTCGGCGCGCGCCCGACGGCGCCGGTCGCAGCATCCGTCGGCGGGTCGTTCCCGATGACCTCGGCGGGCTTCGCGGCGTACTCGTCGAGGAACGCGACCTGCGAGCACTGCGCCTTGGCACTGCCCTGACCTGTCAGGGGGGCCAGCGCGATCGGGCTCAGCACGAAGACCACGACGTTGACGAGGATCAGCGCCCTCGTCACCCACGGCGTGCGGCGCGTCGGGTTGATGTCGTGGACGGGCAGCACCATCGCGGACTCCTGCGACTAGGGGGTCAGGACGAGCTTGCCGACGACGTCCCCGGACGCCAGCCGCTCGAAGCCCCGGTGGGCCTCGGCGAGCGGGATGACCTCCTGTACCTGCGGGCGCACCCCGGTCGCGGCGAGCATGCTCAGCAGGCCGGCCAGCTCGTCACGGGTTCCCATCGTCGAGCCGATCACCCGCAGCTGCAGGAAGAACAGCCGGTTGAGGTCCGCCGAGGGATCGGCGCCGGTGGTGGCTCCGGAGACGACCAGCGAGCCGCCGGGCCGCAGGCTCTTCATCGAGTGCGACCAGGTGGCCTTGCCGACGGTCTCGATCACCGCGTCCGCGCGGGCGGGCAGCCGGGCACCCGGTTCGAAGACCTCGTGCGCACCCAGCTCGAGGGCACGCGCCCGCTTGGCCTCGTCGCGACCGGTCACCCAGACCACGAGGCCGGCCGCGCGGGCCAGCGCGATGGCGGCAGTCGCGACGCCACCGCCGGCGCCCTGGATCAGGACGCGGTCACCGGGGCGGACGGCGGCGTTCGTGAAGAGCATCCGGTACGCGGTCAGCCACGCCGTCGGCAGGCACGCGGCCTCCTCGAACGACAGGTCGGCCGGCTTCGGCAGCAGGTTGCGGCGCGGTACGACGACCTGCTCGGCCAGCGTGCCCTGGTAGCGCTCGGACAGGATGCTGCGCTTCGGGTCGAGCGTCTCGTCACCGGTCCAGTCGGGATCGCCGACCAGGCCGTGGACCACGACCTCCGCACCGTCATCGGTGATGCCTGCTGCGTCGCAGCCCAGCACCATCGGCAGCCGGTCGGCAGGCAGGCCCACGCCGCGCAGGCTCCAGAGGTCGTGGTGGTTGAGCGACGCCGCCCGCACCGTCACCCGGGCCCAGCCGTCGGGGACCTCCGGGTCCGGCCGGTCGCCGACGGTGAGGCCGGACAGCGGGTCGTCGGCGGACTGGGACGTGCAGGTGACGGCGAGCATCCGCCGACAGTACGAGGTCGCCGACTAGAGCCGCGCGACGCCCTCGGCGCGGGCGGCGGCCGCGACCGCGGAGGCCACAGCCGGGGCGACCCGCGGGTCGAAGACGCTGGGGATGACGCAGTCCGCGGTGAGCTCACCGGTGAGGACCGCTGCCAGCGCATCGGCGGCCGCCAGCTTCATGCCCTCGGTGACGCAGGTCGCCCGTACCTGCATCGCACCCCTGAAGACGCCGGGGAAGGCCAGCACGTTGTTGATCTGGTTGGGGAAGTCGCTGCGGCCGGTCGCCACGACGACGGCGCCGTTGGCGTGCGCGACGTCGGGGTGCACCTCGGGCGTCGGATTGGCCATGGCGAAGACGATCGAGTCCGGGTTCATCGACGCGACCGCCTCCGCGGGGATGGTCCCGGAGGACAGGCCGATGAGCACGTCGGCGCCGCGCAGGGCCTCGGCGAAGGTGCCGCGGTGGTTCGCCCGGTTGCTGATCTGCGCGAAGGCCCGCTTGCTGTCGGTGAGGTCCTCGCGCTCGAGGTGGACCATCCCCTTGCTGTCCGCGACCCCGAGGTCGCCGATGCCCGCGTCCAAAATCATCTTCGACACCGCGATGCCTGCGGCGCCGGCGCCGGAGACGACCACGCGCAGGTCCTCGAGGCGGCGGCCGGTCAGCACTGCAGCGTTCTTCAGCGCAGCCAGCGTGACGATGGCCGTGCCGTGCTGGTCGTCGTGGAAGACCGGGATGTCGAGGCGCTCCTGCACGCGGCGCTCGACCTCGAAGCAGCGCGGCGCGCTGATGTCCTCCAGGTTGATCCCGCCGAATGCTGGCGCGAGCCGGCAGATCGTGTCGACGAGCTCGTCGAGGTCCTTGGTGTCCAGGCAGATCGGGACGGCGTCGATGCCACCGAAGTGCTTGAACAGCAGGGCCTTCCCCTCCATGACGGGCAGCGCCGCCTCCGGGCCGATGTCCCCCAGCCCCAGCACCGCCGTGCCATCGGTGACGACCGCGACGGTGTGGTTCTTCCAGGTGTACTCGTGGACGAGGTCCGGCTGCTCGGCGATCGCGGTGCAGATGCGCGCGACGCCCGGCGTGTAGGCCAGCGCCAGGTCCTCCCGCGTCTCGAGCGGCACCGAGGAGACGACCTCGACCTTGCCGCCGCGGTGCAGCGCGAAGGCGGGATCGAGGTCCAGGTCCTCGGGAGTGCGGCTGGTCACGTGCGCAGCCTCCAGCTGGGAAGTCATGTCTCTCCTCGGGCGGGTCAGGGCGTGCGACTCCCCGGGGTCACGGCCGGTGGGCCGAGCACAGGGGCCGTACGGGGGTCACCCGAGCAACCCCCATCCTCGCAGGCTCCGGCGCGGGCCGTCGCGAAGCCCCCGCTAGGGTCCGCGGCGTGCAGGTCGACGAGCTGAAGGTGCCGGGTGCGTGGTCGTTCACCCCGCGGCAGTTCCCGGACCCCCGCGGGGTGTTCCTCGAGTGGTTCAAGGCGGACGCGCTCGAGCAGGCCGTCGGCCACCCGCTCTCGGTGAAGCAGGCCAACCACAGCGTCTCGAGCCGCGGAACCCTGCGCGGCGTCCACTTCGCCGACGTGCCGCCGGGCCAGGCGAAGTACGTCTACTGCACCCGGGGGGCCGTCCTCGACGTCATCGTCGACCTCCGCGTCGGCTCGCCGACCTTCGGCGTCAGCGACGCGGTGCACCTCGACGAGGTCGACCGCCGCGGCGTCTACCTGTCCGAGGGCCTGGGGCACGCCTTCGTGGCGCTCACCGACGACGCCAACGTGACGTACCTCTGCAGCGAGCCGTACGCCCCCGGTCGTGAGCACGGGGTCCACCCGCTGGACCCGGCGCTGGACCTGCCGTTCCCGACGGACGTCGAGCCCCTGCTGTCGGACAAGGACGCCGCGGCGCCCACGCTGGCCGAGGCGCAGGAGCAGGGCCTGCTGCCGGACTACGCGCAGTGCCGGAGCTTCTACGCCAGCCTGCGCACCGGCGGCGGCCAGTAGCGCAGCACGACCCGGCTGAGCACCTCGGCCGGCCCGTACGTCCGGCTGTCGTCGGTGGCCGCGGCGTTGTCGCCCTCGACCCACCACAGGTCCCCGACGGGGCGCACCGCCCGCTTCACGACCAGCAGCTCCGGCCGCGACGGGAAGCGCGCGACGACGACGTGCCCCGGCCGCACCCGCCCCCCGCGCACGACGACCAGGCAGTCCCCCGGGCGCAGGGTCGGCAGCATCGACGGGCCCTCGACGAGCACCGCACCGAGCCGCATGCGCACCCCCGGTCTAGGTTCGTGGACAGACGTACGACACCACCACGCACTGGAGGACACCGCATGCGCCTGCCCAGCTTCCTGATCCCGACCACCGTCGTCTCCGCCCACTGCGACCTGCCCTGCGGCGTCTACGACCCCGCGCAGGCCCGCATCGAGGCGCAGTCCGTCAAGGGCATGCAGGAGAAGTACGCCACCAACGAGGACCCGGTGTTCCGCGCCCGGGCGATCGTCATCATCGAGGAGCGCGCCACCCTGGTGAAGCACCACCTCGCCGTGCTGTGGCACGACTACTTCAAGGCCGAGCACTTCGAGAAGTACCCCGACCTGCACATGCTGATCAACAACACGATCAAGCAGGCCAGCGGCACCGGCGCCAAGTCCAAGGTCGACGCCGCGGAGGGCCAGAAGCTGCTCGACGGCATCGACGCGATCGCCGCGATCTTCTGGGAGACCAAGGGCAAGACGTACGAGAAGCCGGCCGCGTAAGCAGCTGCCCGCTCTCGGAGGCCGGTCCCGCACGTCGGGGCCGGCCTCCGGCGTGCCAGGGTCTGGCGCATGGCGGAGCTGGTCCTGGTGCGGCACGGGCAGACGGAGTGGTCGCGCGACGGGCGGCACACCGGCCGCTCCGACGTGCCGCTGACCCCCGACGGCGAGGCCGATGCCCGGGCGCTGCGCCCGCGGCTCGACCGGCCCTTCGGCCTGGTGCTGACCTCGCCGCTGTCCCGGGCGGCCCGCACCGCCGAGCTCGCCGGTCTCGACGCGCAGGTCGACGCCGACCTCGTGGAGTGGGACTACGGCCCGGAGGAGGGCCGCACCACCGAGCAGGCCCGCGAGACGCGTCCGGGCTGGTCGGTGTGGGACGACACCGGTCTGGGCGAGACGCTCGCCGAGCTGGCCGCCCGCTCGGCCCGGGTCCTCGACCGCGTCCGCCCCGTCCTCGAGGGCGGGCAGGACGCCTGCCTCGTCGGCCACGGGCACGCCCTCCGGGTGCTCGCGGCCGGCTGGCTCGGCCTCGCTCCCGGTGTCGGCCAGCAGCTGGTCCTGTCCGCCGGGTCGGTCTCGACGCTCGGAGTCGAGCACGGCTGCCCGGCGGTGCTGTCGTGGAACGCCTGACCCGCCCGGCGGTGCCCGCCGACGTCCCCGTGCTGCTCGAGCTCGTGCACGAGCTGGCGGTGTACGAGAAGGAGCCGGACGCGGTCGAGACGACCGAGCCGATGCTGGCGGCCGCGCTGTTCGGTGACGCCGCCGTCGCCTCCTGCTCGGTGGCGGTCCTGGACGGCGAGGTCGTCGGCTTCGCCCTCTGGTACGTCACGTTCTCGACGTGGAAGGGCCTGCCGGGGCTGTGGCTGGAGGACCTGTTCGTCCGCCCGGCCGCCCGCGGGACCGGCCTCGGCAAGGCGCTGCTGCAGGACCTCGCCCGCACCTGCGTCGACCGCGGCTACGCCCGCTTCGAGTGGTGGGTGCTCGACTGGAACGCCCCTGCGATCGGCTTCTACCGCTCGCT
>JBKJQM010000515.1:0-3599 GCA_046594005.1 Mycobacteriales bacterium | reverse complement strand
GAAGAAGAGGGGCACCGCCGTGGAGCCCGACGTCCTGCGCAAGCAGCTGAAGCTGACCGGCAGCCGCGAGGTGACCGTGGTGCTGACGCGGGCCGCCGGGAAGCAGATCGCGATGGTTGTGCGGCCCGCTACCTCCTGAAGCGCCCCAGCACCTTGCCCACGCCGCCGGCGACGCCGGACAGGCTGCCCACGGCGCCCTTGAGCGCGGCCCCGCCGGGCAGGCCCGGCACGTCGTCGAGCAGCGGAGCGAGCCGCATCCACTGCGGCAGGTGCTGCACGACCAGGCGCCGCGTGAGGACGAGCTGCGCGAGGTTCGAGCGGCCGGCTGCGGTCTCCAGCAGGTCCACCGCCGAGCCGCGGACGCCCACCCCGTCGAGCGGCCCCGGCGGCAGCGGCTGCGTCGTCCACCCCTCGGCCGAGCTGGTGAACGCCCAGCCCCCGCTCGGGGTGGAGGCGCCCAGCGTCATGTCGACGCCCTGCCGCGCGGCGAGTGCGCCGGTGATGTCGAGCAGCGCCGACAGCCCTCTGTCGAGCAGCCGGGTCGACGGGGGCGGCGCCCCGCACGGCGCCAGGTCCATCGCGTGCACCGCCAGCTCGAAGGTCCCGGCGTTGACCAGCCCGAGCACCGGGAGCGGACCTGCCGTGGACTGCGACAGCGCCCGGCCGAGGTGCACGGCGTCGTCCGAGGCGAAGAAGTCCGCGATGCGGTTCCGTGATTCGAGCAGGGCCGCCACGACCGCCTCCGGGGAGGCGTCCCGGTGGGCGGTCACGAGCGCGTGGTTGGCGGCGTCCGGGTCCGGTGTCGGGCCCTGAGCCCCGCCCCGGGCCGAGGTCAGGACGCCGGTCACCGCGGGCGCCTCGGGCCACGAGCCGAGGTGGACGCAGACGTCCTTGCCGGTCCAGCCCTTCAGCCGTGACGGCTTCGTCAGGTCGGTCGAGCGAGCGTGCACGAGGTCCAGGAAGTCGTCCCAGCAGGCGAGGACCACCGGGCCCAGCTCGGCGGGCGGCGTCTCCGCGATCCCGCACGGGCCGGAGGGGTGGACGGGTCCCGGAGCTACCATCGGCCCATCCTTCCCTGACCCGCGAACGGAGCCCCCATGAGCATCGACGTCGGCGACGAGGCACCGGACTTCGAGCTGGATGACCAGTCCCGCACGCCGGTGCGGCTGTCCTCGTTCCGCGGCTCCAAGAACGTCGTCCTCGTCTTCTACCCGCTGACCTTCACGCCGGTGTGCCAGGGCGAGCTGTGCGCCGTACGGGACTCGATCGCCGACTTCTCCAACGACGACGTGCAGACCCTCGCGATCAGCGTCGACAACGGGCCCGCGCATGCGAAATGGGCGCAGGAGCAGGGCTACTCGTTCCCGCTGCTCGCCGACTTCTGGCCGCACGGCGAGGTCGCGCGGTCGTACGGCGTGCTCGACGAGGTGAGCGGCCTGGCGCTGCGCGGCACCTTCATCGTCGACAAGGGCGGGAAGGTCGTGCACAAGGTGGTCAACGCCATCCCCGACGCCCGCGACGTCGACTCCTGGAAGGCCGTCCTGGCCGGGCTGTGACCCCCTAGGCTGGCCACTTCGGGACCCATGGCTCAGTTGGTAGAGCAGCGCCCTTACAAGGCGAAGGTCGGCAGTTCGAGTCTGTCTGGGTCCACTCCGCCCGGCGCACGTCACGTCCCCGCCAGGTGAGCCGGCGCCCGCTTCGGGCAGGCTGGACGTCATGAAGACGCGCACCCTGACCGCACCCCTGCTCGCCCTGACCGCCGCGCTGGCCCTCACCGCGTGCACCACCGAGGCCGAGCCCGTCGCTCCGAGCGCTGCCGACAACGCCGCCCCCAGCCCCGTGCCGCCCGTCGGCGACCCCGCCGCCGTGCTCGAGGTGGAGGACCAGACCAGCGAAGGCCCCACCGTCCGCGTGAAGCTGGCGGCGGTGACCGCCGGCGGCTTCGTCGTGGTCGCGAGCGACGGCGGCAAGAACATCCTCGGCTTCGCCAACGTGCCGGCCTCCACGACTGCTGCGACGCTGCAGGTGTCCCTGGCCGACGAGGTGAACGAGAAGACGGAGCTGGTCGCCATGCTCTACAGCGACGACGACAAGAGCGGGCTGTTCGACGCCGGCGACCGCCCGGTCAGCAACGGCAAGGACGACGAGGACGACGACCTCGAGGTGTTCGGCGGCGAGCGCGAGGTCTTCTCGTTCAGCGGCAAGCCGGTCGTGAACAGCTAGTGCTCGCCCGACGGCGTCGCGCGCCGGTCCTGATGGCCGGCGGCGTCGTCGTCGCGCTGCTCGTCGGCGACGGCCGGCCGCTGGACTGGATCTGGCTGCCGCTCGTCACCGGGCTCGTCTACCTGGCCGCGGCGCTGGCCGGCGGACGCGACGCGGCGCTGTGGGGACCGGCTCTCGTCGTCACCGGCTACGGCACCGGGGTCGGCCTCACGGTCGGCGGCCCGCTCGGCGGTGCGCTGTTCTCACCCGTCGTGCTCACGGCGGTCGGCGCCGGGGCGGTCGCGGCGATGCTGCTGCCGCGCGCCGGGATCGACGTCGACGGCCTGTCCGTGGCGGCAGCGGTGCTGCTGTCGGGGCTGTTCTTCCTGCTGTCCGAGCGCGGTCCCACGCAGGTGTTCCACTCGCCGCTGGTCTACGCGGCGCTGCTCGTGCTCTGGGGGGCCTGGGAGCTGCGTCCCGCCAGGTCGACGTCTGCCAGCTCCTCGGCGAGTCGGGACCCCATCACGCCGTAGCCGCGGGCGCTCGGGTGCAGCCGGTCGGTGTACAGGAACGACGGCGGCTGACCGACGGTCCAGCGGCCCGACAACGGGCTGAAGAAGCGGATTCCCTCGGCCTTGGCCACGCCGGCCACGACCTCGTCCACGATGCGCCGGCGTGGGTCGGTGCGCCCGGGCGGTGGCGGGTCGTACGCGCCCATCAGCACGATCGTCGCCTGCGGCTGGCGGCGCCGCACCTCGCCCAGGACGGCGAGCACCGCGTCCTGCACGGCCTGCGGGTCGCCGGCGTTGCGGGCGTCGTTCGTGCCGCCCTCGAGCAGGACGACGTCGTAGCGCCCGCTCATCGCACCGGGTCGCCGGAGCCGCTGCAGGTAGCCGGGGGAGCGGCCGGCGGTCGTGTAGCCGGTGCCGCCCCAGGCGTCCACCTCGACGTCCCAGCCGAGGCGGGCGCCCGCGAGGCGGGCCATGGCCGGACGGCGGGGGTTCGTGCCGGTGCCGGCCATCAGGCTGTCGCCGAAGAAGAACGCCGACACCTGGCCGGGCGGCGCCGCCACCGGTCCCGCCGCCGCCGGGAAGCCGGCGAGGCCCAGCCCGAGCAGAGCGGCGAGCGCGGCCAGCCGCCCCGTCGTGCGCTTCTGCACCGTCCACCCCCTGGCTGGAAGTGTCCGCGCGAACCTGCCTGTCCCGCAGGCGTTCCGGACTTCGTGCGGGACGATCCGGGACGAGTCCGGCTGCCGCCTTCAAGGCTGTGCATAGCCTGCTCGGGTGAGCGTGCGCCTGGCCGACGTCGTCGAGGTCCTCGAGGAGCTGTACCCGCCGGCGTGGGCGCAGGAGTGGGACGCGGTGGGCCTGGTCTGCGGTGACCCGGACGCCGTCGTG
>JBKJQM010000467.1:0-11071 GCA_046594005.1 Mycobacteriales bacterium | reverse complement strand
GCCGGCGTCAGCAGGCCCGTACGACCGGGCCGCTCCCGAACGCACGCCCTGGTGCCGTCGCGGGGATTAGCGTCCTGCGGGTGAAGCGCCTCGTCCTGCCCGTCGCCGCCCTGCTGGCCGCCGCCGGACTGCCCGGCCTGGCCACCTCGCCGGCCGGAGCGGCGACGCCCACGTCGGTGCAGTCGCTGTACGTCCCGCTCGACCCGGTGCGGCTGCTCGACACCCGGGACGGCGGAGCGCGGGTGGGTCCGGGCGGCGTCCTCGACCTGACGGTGGTGGACGGCGTCCGCGTGCCCGCCGGCGCGACTGCGGTCGTCCTCAACGTCACGGCGACCTCGGCGACCAGCGGCTCCGATGTGCGGGTCTACCCGACCCCGGCCACCGAGGGCGAGCCGCCGACGGTCAGCAACCTCAACGTCGTGCCGGGCGCGACCGTCGCGAACCTCGTCACCGTGAAGGTGGGCGACGGAGGTCGCGTGCGGCTGCGCAACCAGGCCGGCGATGTGCACCTGCTGGCCGACCTGTCCGGCTACTTCACGACCTCCGGCAGCGGGGCGTCCCTGACCGGTCTGAACCCGCCGTCCCGGCTGCTCGACACCCGGAGGTCCGGTGGCTCGCTCGCCGCGGGCGAGGTCCGCCGCCTGGACGTTCGCAGCGCCGTCCCCGCCGGGACGACCGCGGTCGTGCTGAACGTGACCGGCACCGGCGCGACCAAGCAGACCGACGTGCGGGTCTACCCGACCCGCCTCGGAAGGCCGCCGGAGGTCAGCAACCTCAACCCTGCGCCCGGACGGACGACCGCTGCCTCCGTGGTGGTCCCGGTCGGCGACGACGGCAAGGTCTCGCTGCGCAACGGCGCCGGATCGCTCCATCTCGTCGTCGACCTGCTCGGGACGTACGCGCCCGGCGCCGACGCCTCCGTGTTCCACCCGGTCGAGCCCGTCCGCGTCCTCGACACCCGCACGACGTCGACGCCCCTGGCCGCCGGCGAGCTCCGGGACCTCGTCGTCGCAGGAGCGGGCGTCGTGCCCGCACCGGGCACCGTGGTCGTCCTCAACGTCACTGCCACAGGTCCGACAGCGCCCAGCGACGTGCGGGTCTACCCCACGGCGTCGGGTGCCGTGGTGCCGGAGACGAGCAACCTCAACGTCGTCGCGGGGCAGACGGTCGCCAACACCGTGCTCGCCACGGTCGGGCGCGACGGGTCCGTGCGGCTGCGCAGCTCCGGTGGCCGGCTCCACCTCGTCGTGGACCTGGCCGGCTTCTACGCGCCGGCCGGCGACGGCTGGGACATCAGCTGGCCGCAGTGCTCGGGCAGCACCGCCAGCAGGCTGCCGAGCGGCGGCGCGTTCGCCGTGATCGGGCGCACGCACGGTCCGTTCGGCGAGAACCCCTGCCTGGCAGAGCAATGGGCGTGGGCGAGCAGCCTGCCGGGCGAGCCGATGGTCTACGTGAACGTCGACGCGCCGGGCGTGCGGGACAGCCCGGGCGGCCGGGTCTGGGCCGAGGTCTGCGGCACCGGCGCGCCGACGAGCACCTGCGGCCACGAGTACGGCGAGCGGATCGCGGCGTACGCCCTCGCCGGCATGCCCACCACCCGCAGCGGCGGGCGGCCGATGGTGTGGATGGATGTCGAGGGCCCGTACGCGAACGGGCCGTTCTGGCAGGTCGGCTACGCCGGCGCCGTGGCGGTGAACCGCGGTGTGATCCAGGGCGTCGTCGACGGGCTGCGCCGCGCGGGGCACCGCGTCGGGACCTACTCCGACCGCGGCAGCGTCGCCGACCCGAACAACGACTGGCGCGCGATCGTCGGGGACTGGCGGCTGCTGCAGATGCAGAACTGGGTCTTCCGCTCCCCGGACGCGGACCCGCGCACCGTCTGCGGTCCGCAGCACTCGTTCAGCGGTGGTCCGGTCGTGATGGCGCAGGTGCAGCCGGCGACCAGCCCCGGCGCGACGTACGACGTCGACGGGCTCTGCTGACTCAGCGCCGGGCGTCCTTGGCGGCGGCGTAGCGCCGCAGGGCCTCGGCGCGTTCGGCGGAGTGCTCGACGATCGGCAGCGGGTAGCCGCGGGGCGGGCCCCCGGGCAGCGTCCAGGGCTCGTGCACGGCCTTGCCGGTGACCTCGCGCAGCTCGGGCACCCAGCGCCGGATGTAGTCGCCGTCGACGTCGTAGTCGCGCCCCTGCTTGACCGGGTTGAAGACCCGGAAGTACGGCGACGCGTCCGTGCCGGTCCCGGCCACCCACTGCCACCCGTGCTGGTTGCTGGCGAGGTCGCCGTCGCGCAGGTGCTGCATGAAGTGGCTCGCGCCGCGCCGCCAGTACAGGTGCAGGTCCTTGGTGAGGAAGGACGCGACGATCATCCGGACCCGGTTGTGCACCCATGCCTCGCCGAGCAGCTGCCGCATGCCGGCGTCGACGATCGGGAAGCCGGTACGGCCGGCGGCCCACGCCTCGAAGTGCGCGTCGGCGTCGGGTCCGTCGTCGTACTCGAGGCCGTCGAGCTGCGGCTGCAGGTCCTCGCGGGCCGACGCCGGGTGGTGCCAGAGCACATCGGCGTAGAAGTCGCGCCAGATCAGCTCGCCGCCGTACGTCCGCTCGCCGTCCCCGTGCCCGAGCGCCGCGTGCATCGTGCGCGGGTGGATCGAGCCGTACTTCAGGTGGGCCGACATCTCCGAGGTCCCTGGGACCGCAGGCAGGTTGCGGGTCTCGGCGTAGGCCGTCGCGCGCGCCCCGACGAAGGCCTTCCACGTGGCCAGCGCCGCCGCCTCCCCCGCCGGTGGCAGCACCACGTCGCCGAGGTCCGGGTCGGCCGGGACGCCGTCGGTCCCGAGTCCGGCGTCGGTCCACGGGACGGTGCGCGGTGTGGTCGCCGGGCTGTGCAGCCCGCGGCCGCGCCAGGCACGGGCGTACGGCGAGTAGACCTTGAACGGCGTCCCGTCGGCCTTGAGCAGCCCACCCGGGGTGACGCCGTACGGCGAGCCGGTCGCGGTCAGCGGCACCTCGCCGAGGGCGGCGCGGACGCGTTCGTCACGGGCGCGGCCGTACGGCGCGTGGTCGCTGCTGATGTGCACCCCGGTCGCACCCACCTCGCGGACGACCCGCGGCACGACGTCCTCCGGCCGTCCCGTCAGGACCCGCAGCCGCCCGTCGGTGCGCTCCTCGAGCTCGCGCAGGCAGCGGTAGAGGAACGCAAGCCGGGGGGCGCCGGAGGTGCCGCGCAGGACGTCGTCGAGGACGAACAGCGGCAGGACCTCGTCGGCCTCGTCGCGGGCGGCGAGCAGGGCGGGGTGGTCGGCCAGGCGCAGATCGCGCCGGAACCACAGCACAGCAGTCGTCACGGGGTCGGACGCTAGGTGCTGCCGTGCCGGTCCGCCGCTCGGGCCGGTCAAACGTCACCACAGGCAAGACGTCGCTGGCGGACCAGCCCGAACGCGTCACCGACCTGCCAGGTGCTTCTCGCGATCAAGGACCGTCGGCGCGGGGACACCGCTGTCAGAAAGTGGAGCCTTGCGCGCCGCCCCCCACCCTTGCACCGGAGGAGAACCACATGTCCGCACCGCTCGCCCTCGACCTCGAGGGGCCGGTCACCGACGGCTTCCGCACCGTCACGACGTTCATCCCGAAGCTCCTGGGCTTCCTGATCATCCTGCTCGTCGGCTACTTCGTCGCGAAGCTGATCGCCAAGCTCGTCGACAAGGGCCTCGAGAAGGCCGGCTTCGACCGGGCGGTCGAGAAGGGCGGCATCAAGAAGGCGCTCGCCAAGAGCTCCTTCGACGCCAGCGACATCGTCGCCAAGCTCGTCTTCTTCGCGATCTTCATCCCGTTCCTGTCCGCGGCGGTCGGCGCGCTGGGCATCGCCGCGCTGCAGCAGCCGCTCGCCGCGTTCATCGCGCTCATCCCGCGGATCATCGTCGCGATCGTGCTGGTCGTCATCGGCGCGGTCGTCGCCGGCGCTGCCAAGGCCTTCATCCAGAACGCCCTCGGTGGCCTGTCCTACGGCACGCTGCTCGCGAACCTCGCCAGCATCCTCATCCTGCTCGGCTTCGTGAAGTCCGCCCTCGACCAGGTCGGCATCGCCACGACCGTCACCGGCCCGCTGCTCTACGCGATCCTCGGCACCGTTGCGGGTGTCGTCATCGTCGGCGCCGGTGGTGGCCTCATCAAGCCGATGCAGAGCCGCTGGGAGACTCTGCTCAACAAGGCCGAGGACGAGAAGGCCACCCTGAAGGCCCAGACGCAGCAGGGCACCGGCACGCCGGCGTACCCGAGCGACCCGGTGGGCGCGCCGAGCACCAGCACCGTCACGACGGTGGCGCCGGCCGGCGGCATGGACGCCCCGACCTCGACGTACGGCACCCCGCCGCTGCGCTAGTCGCGTCCACGCCCGACACCGGAGCCCGGTCCCCGTCGCGGGGGCCGGGCTCCGCTGCGTAGCGCGGCGTGCTGTCCCGATCCGTGCAACGTTCCAGGCGCCCGGCGCACTCAGAGATGTCATCCACGAGCGAGGAGCACACCCATGAAGCGCAAGCACGCCGGCCGCACAGGTGACGCCGTCGTCCGGTCCGAGGACGAGTGGCGCGCCAGCCTGAGCCCGGAGCAGTACGCGGTGCTCCGGCAGGGCGCGACCGAACGCGCAGGCAGTGGCCGCTACGCGCACAGCGCGGAGTCCGGCACCTACACCTGCGCGGCGTGCGGGCAGGCGCTGTTCTCGTCCGAGACGAAGTACGACTCGGGGACGGGCTGGCCGAGCTTCTCCGCCCCCGCCGAGCCGGACGCCGTCACGCACGTCCGCGACGTCGGCCTGCTCGGGGTCCGTACGGAGGTGCGGTGCAGGTCCTGCGCCTCCCACCTGGGCCACGTGTTCAAGGACGGTCCGGCGCCGACGGGAGACCGGTACTGCATGAACTCGGCCGCCCTGCAGCTCGAGGGCCGCGACCGGCCGGAGAGCTGAGCCGGCTCCTCCGCGGCGCCCGACTACGCCGCTCACGGACGGGCAGGCGGTGCCAGCCGTCCGGCTGCTGCTCGGGTCGGCTGCTCATGACTCTCCTCCGGTGGCAGGTCCTGAGTGCGTGGAAGCGGTTGCCTGGCAGGCGAACACGGGCGTCGGATCAGGAGTCGGCGAAGGCGTACAGCAGGCCGGTCGTGCTGCCGACGACCAGGGTCCCGTCGGCGGTGAGAGCGGGGTAGCTCGCGACGATCCCGCCGACGTCGGCGTCCCACAGCCGCCGCCCGTCGGGGGCGAAGCCGTAGACGTGGCCCGCCGCGCTGCCGGCGTAGACGTTGCCGCGGGCGTCGACGAGCGGTGCCGTCCAGATCCCGGTCCCGGCGGACGTGGTG
This sequence comes from Mycobacteriales bacterium, assembly GCA_046594005.1. Taxonomy (GTDB): domain Bacteria; phylum Actinomycetota; class Actinomycetes; order Mycobacteriales; family SCTD01; genus SCTD01. The sequence goes on along the minus strand of JBKJQM010000467.1, from coordinate 5,730 downwards.
CCGCGGGCCTTGGGGATGCCGAGCAGCCGCGCCCGCTCCTCACCGGTCCGGGCGTCGACGACGTCGACGTGGCCGAGGTGGTCGCCGAAGTAGGCCAGCCCGTCGCGGACCACGGCGCTGCTGTAGGTCCAGTCACCGCGGTCGTACCGCCAGCGGACCCGGCCGTCCGGGCCGACGCCGTACTCGTCGCGGTCGTTGCTGCCGATGACGACGGTCCCGTCCGCGCCGACGGCGGGGGAGACCTCGATCAGGCTCGGCGTCCGGAAGCTCCAGCGGACCTCAGCCTTGTTTCCCAGGTCGGCGACGGCCACGAGCCGGTTGCCGGCCGCCGCGTAGACGGTCCCGTCCGAAGACACCGCCGGGCTCGAGAAGGACGGCCCGTCCAGCTCCAGCGACCACCGCCGCATCGCCGCGCCGTCCCGGGGGACGTCCAGAGCGATCAACGTCCCGGCCGCGTCCGCGACGTAGACCCGTCGCCCGACGACGGCCGGCGACAGCACGAGACCGGACAGCTGCTCGGTCCAGAGCAGCTCGCCGCCCGCACTCAGGCCGTACAGGCGGTCCCCGGGCCCCGGCCACAGGATCGTGCCGTCATCCAGGACGGCCGCGCTCGTCGAGAGGTCGGAGCCGTACGACCCGTGGGCGTCGAAGGACCACCGGTCCTCCCCCGTCGCCGGGTCCACGGCGTGCAGCACGCCCCCGTTGGACGCAGCCAGGATCGAGCCGTCGTGGCCGACGACCGGACCTGGCACAGCCGCTCCCTCGAGCCGTCGGGTCCAGGCGATCCGCCCGGTGCGCGGACCGGTCGCGGTCGTCGGCGACGTCCGCGCGGCGTCCCCGGACGCGCCGGCCCACGCCGATCCCGCGGGCAGCCGCTGGAACTCGATGGACTCTGCACCGGGGCTGTCCCCCTGGGCGCAGCCTGTGGACACGAGCGCCACTGCGAACGCGACGCCTGTCAGGCGCAGCCGTGCCGGTGCCCCTCGCACGGGTCAGTGCGGGGCGGCGGCGGACACGAGGGCCCGGGGGGTGCTGGACAGGCCCAGCGCCTTCTGGGCGCCCGCGCACACCGAGGCGTCGCTGGCGGTGACGATGTCGGCCAGCGCTCCCCGGACCTGCGGGTGGATGAACTCGTGGACGCGCAGGCGGTGCGGCCGTCCGCCGTGGGGGTGCAGCTTGAGCAGGCCGCCGTGCCCGTTGTGGACGAGCTCGACGGCACGCAGGTGTCGTGCCTGCGTGACCCGGTAGCGGAACACCCGACGATCAGCGATCCAGCCCTGTCCCACCACGACGTGCCGGGCCAGGCACAACCAGGCGATGACACCGGTGAGCGCCAGTCCGGTCGTCGCCGCCCACGCCGCCCCCATCGTCGCGATCATCACCGGGATGCTCAGCAGCGGCAGCACCGTCACGAAGACCGCGGTCTCCGCCCACGGGAGCCGGCTCGAGGTCGTGGCCTCCCCGGGGAGCCGACGGGACCGGACACCCCGCGGCAGGGCCGGAGCGTCGTCGCAGGGCGCGGTCATCGTCATGTGCTCTCCTCGGGGTGCGGGGCGTGTCGTACTGGTGAGTGCGCCTGCAGCCGCTGGCGTTACGCCGGGGTGCGTCGGCGATGCGATCCCGCCCGCACGGAAGGGCCGACCCGCACGGGTCGGCCCTTCGTCGTGCGTGCAGGTGCGCCTGTCAGATGACGTCGATGCCCGCCGGGCTGCCGCCCGCGCCGAAGTCGCTGGGAGCGTGGTCGCCGTAGACGGTCTGCGGCACGCCGCCGTACTCGCCGAGCTTGGTGAGGCTGCCGTCAGCGCCGATGGACCACGCCGCGACCTTCCCGGAGCCCGGCAGGACGTTGTACAGGCTCGTGCCGTCCGGGCTGGTGCGCAGGTCCAGCGGTGTGGAGCCCTGGATGTTGGCGGTCGGCTCGGTGGTGCCGGCGACGGCCTTCAGCAGCGTGAGGCTGCCGTCCTCCGCGACGGTCCAGCTGGAGACGGTGCCGGAGCCGTAGTTGGAGCCGAAGGCGTACTTGCCGTTGTTGACGACCCAGCACGTGTCGATCTGGTCGGAGCTCACTGCGGACGTGATGGCGGTGAGCCTGCCGTCGTCGCCGATCGAGTAGGAACCGGCCGATCCCGTCGGGCCGCCGTCGATGACGCGCCCACCGAGGAACTCGGCGATGAGCAGGTTCCCGCGGGGGTCGAACGAGAAGCCGAACGGCCCGCGGTTGGCGAAGTCGTTCTGGACGTAGCCGGGGCTCGGCCGGTCGTCGCCGCCGACGCCGAAGACCAGCACCCTGCCGGGACCGCTGGGGGTGTAGCCGGGCAGCAGGCCTGCCTTCGGCCCGTCCTTGATGGACACCAGCAGCTGGCTCCCGTCAGGGGTGAAGGAGACCTGCGTCGGGTTCTCAATGGGGTCGGGCGAGAAGCGGCTGTTGTTCGCGTCGAGGGTGCGGGTCGAACCGGCGATCGGGGTGAGGTCGCCGCTCCGGCTGAGGTGGAAGCCGGTGATGCTGCCCTCGTCGGCGCTGTTGAGGACGTACACCGTGTCGCCGCGCTGGGTGACGCTGTTCGGGAAGCGGTGGTCGGCCGAGCCGTCGCCGGTGGGCTCCCGATCGACCAGCTGCAGGCCGTTCTTCTTGATCTTCAGCACGCTGACGTCGTTGCTGCCGGCGTTGGTGACGAGCAGGAAGCGCTTGTCGTCGCTGACCTGGACGGAGTTGCCCGCCCCCAGTCCGTCGCCCGCGAAGCGCTGGCTCGGGCCGGACCCCTGCCCGCCGGTCGGGAAGGTCCCGACGAGGGAGAGCGCACCGCTGGAAGCCCTGCTGTAGTAGGCGATCTCGTTCGCGGGCTGCGACGGGTCGTCGGTGTTGTTGTGGTTCGTGCCGACGAACACCGCGCTCGACGGCGTGCTCCCGTTGGTGCTGCCGGCGAGCGCGGCGCCGTTCCCGACAGCGATCGCGGCCGGCACGATCGCTGCCGTGAGCGCGAGAGCGAGCAGGCTCCGGCTGGTCTTCGAGGTCATGGCTGTTCCCCTCCAGGTGGACGGCTCCGCCGTCCGGTGAGGCGGCACCGAACGGCGTCCGCACACCAGGTGAGTGCACGGCCGGGCGGGGTCGTTACGTCTGTGTTTCAGTGCTTCTCGTGCGGCTCGGCACCTGGACGGCGTCCGGACGGTAGGGACTGCACTGGTGCGGGCGCGCAGGACCGGGGCGGTGGATCAGCGGGCGGTGGCGAACGCCGCTGTCGACTGCGCACTGCGGTTCCCGGCGGCGTCGAAGGCCTGCAGGCGGTACCAGTAGGTCTTGCCCGACCGCAGTCCGGAGTCGGTGTACGTCGTCGATGCCGACGTGGCGACCTGGCTGAAGCTGCTGGTCTTGCCCGTGCTGCTGCGCAGGACGGCATAGCCCGTCACGCCCCTGTCGTCGGTGCTCGCCGTCCAGCTGAGGCTCACGCCACGGACGACGCCAGAGGCGCTGAGCGCGGTGGGTGCCGAAGGTGCCGTGCTGTCGGGCGCGGGCGCGGGTGCCGGTGCTGGTGCCGGTGAGGTCCCGCTGATCCGCGCAGCGACCTCGTCCCTGAGCAGCGGAAGACTGGCGTAGAAGGCGGCGCCAGGGCAGTCGGTGGCCACGTAGTCCTTGTGGCCGCCGATGTTCGGGCTGGTGATGCTGGCGCCGCTGACCGGGTTGACGAAGGTGGTGGTGGCCCGCGGGTCGAGCCCGGCGCGCTCGGCGAGCCACGCGAGCAGGTCGACCGTCGTGGCTCGCGCGGCGGGCGCCGCGCTTGTCGTCATGAGGTTCCCGAGCAGCGCGACGCCGACGGTGCCGCTGTTCCAGCCGCCGGTGTGGGAGCCGGTGACCCCCCGGCCCTGCGCGTCGTCCCCGCTGGGTGACACGCCGGCGGCGTAGTCCCGCGACCACCGGCCCTCCCAGGCGCGGCCGCTCTCGTCGACCAGGAAGTTGTAGCCGATGTCGGCCCAGCCCTGCGTGACCACGTGGTAGCGGTAGATGGCCCGGATGGTGGCGGCCGGATCTGGGTCTGCGTTCGTCGTGTCGGTGTGGTGGACGATGAGCTTGCTCGTAGCGACGTAGGTCGGGGCCTGCTTGAGCGTGCCATCGGCGTTGAAGCGCAGCGACTCGTCCGCGCCCCACGCCGAGCGCGGTGACACGGCGGGTTGGGCGACGGCCGCGGACGCCGAGGCCTGCCCCCGGGTGGAGTGCTGGACGCGCTCGCCGTCGGCCATGCCGTCCAGCCACAGGGTGGACAGCGGGCGGTCCGTGGTCACGCGCACGAAGCGGGCGCCTCGCGTGACCTGCACCGCGCCGTACGTGGTCCCGTTGCGGCGCTGCTCACCCGCCTCGTCGCGGCCGGCGTCCGTCGGGCGGGTGAACGTCCGACCGTCGAGGCTCCACGCGAGCGTCACGCGAGCGTCCGGCGCGCCGTGCCAGTACGCCGCCACGTGAGCGGCAGTGGACGGCAGCGTCAGGACGGCGGTCCGCGCCACGGGCCGGCTGACGGTCGCGACGGAGGTGCGGATGCTGACGGTGGTCGCCCAGGCGCTGGGCTGCGCGACGAGCAGCCACAGCATCGGCAGCAGGGCCATGAGGAGCAGGACGGGGCGGCGTGACACGGGCGTTCCGATCGGGAGGGGAAGGAGCGCCGTCACTGTCCTCTCTGTCCCTTGCTGCGCCTATCGTCCGAAAGGACCATGTCGGGGCCGTCGTGGCGGGCTGCGGCCGCGAGCACACCGGCCGGCTGGCTGGCTGGCTGGTGCCCCCGGAGAGAATCGAACTCCCGACGCCCTCCTTAGGACGGAGGCGCTCTATCCACTGAGCTACGGAGGCGGATCGGGCCAGACTAGCCCCGCTCGTAGCACCCGCCAGCCGTTCGGAAGGACACCGATGGACGACCCGCAGCCGCCGGCGCCACGGCGCCGACGTCGCGCCGTGGGACCTGCCGGAGCCCCGCCGCCGCGGTCCGAGAGCTTCGACGAGCTGGGAGGTCCGGCGGCCCGGGACGAGCAGCCGACGCCGGACGACGACGAGCGGCTGCGGCGCGACGTGCCGCCGCACCACGGCGGCTGAGGGCGTCGGTCAGACCAGCTGCTCCACCGTGCAGAACGCGCAGCGGGTGGCTTCGTGCGGGATCTTGCTGAGGCACTCCGGGCACTCCTTGACCGGCGACTCGGCCTCGGGCTCGGTCTTGAAGCGGTCCATGAGGCGCTGCACCGGCTTCACGACGAGGAAGTACACGACCGCCGCGATGATGACGAAGCTCAGCACCGCCTGCACGAACTCGCCGTACGGGAACTCGGTGTCGCCCAGCACGAACCGCTTCTTCGAGAAGTCGCCGGCCGCGCCGGTGGCGAGTCCGACGAGCGGGGCGACGAACGCCTTGACGAACGACGTGATGACCGCGCCGAACGCAGCGCCGATGACCACCGCGACCGCCAGGTCGACGACGTTGCCGCGCAGCAGGAACTTCTTGAAGCCGTCCACGAGCTGTCCTCCTTCGAGTGGGTTCCAGCCGATCATGCCGGGCGGCTCGGGGAGCTCGTCATGACCGGTCGTACGGAGCTCGAGGCCCGCTACCTGGAGCTGGTGCGGCGCGAGCTCCCGGCCGCCGCACGCGACTCGCGCTGGGTGCTGCGACAGGACCACTGCTTCGGCCGGGTCCTGCTGGACGACGCGGTCGGCGCCTGCTGGTACGACGTGCTCGACCGGCGGCGGACGGCGTTCCG
>JBKJQM010000393.1:0-3495 GCA_046594005.1 Mycobacteriales bacterium | reverse complement strand
CGGCACGGCCGAGGGCGTCGAGACCCCCATCGGGATCGTGCCGACCAAGGAGGCGCTCGACACCGACGGGCTGGACATCAGCGAGCGCGACCTCGAACTGCTGCTGTCGGTGGACGTCGACGTCTGGAAGCAGGAGGCGGCCCTGATGCCGGAGTACTTCGCGCAGTTCGGCGAGCACCTGCCCGCTGCCATCACCGCCGAGCACGCTGCGCTGGTCGAGCGGCTGAACAAGGCCTAGTCACACGTCCGTCTGAACGCCCCGCCCGTCCTCGGACCGGCGGCGCGTTCTGCGTAGTGCGTCTACATGCCGGACCCGCACGCGCGAACGCCCCGCCGGTGGAGCCCGGCGGGGCGTTCGCTGCGTCGTGCGCCAAGCCGCCCCCCAGCGGGGCGCACGCCGGCTCTGGGCGGAGGGGCTGGGCGGGTAGCCGCCCAGCCCCTCCGGTCGATCAGGTGCTACAGACCGGCCGCCGTCAGGCTGATGGCGCAGCCAGCCTCGTTGAAGACGGGCTCGAGCGGCGTCCCGTCGCCGGCGTCTTCCACCGGCTGAGAGACCGGCCCGTCAGCGTTGGGGTCCTGGAGGACGGGCAGCGCTCCCAGCGGGCTCTCGAAGACCTGCTGGGCGATGGTGTCGCCGCCAGTGAGCCCAGCGGTGTCCGCGTCCTCAGCGCTGCAGCGGTCGGCAGGCGGCGGCGGAGGGGTGACCGGGGTGTCCTCGGTGACGTCGCCGTTCTGGCAGTCGTTGGTGTCGGCGCCGTCGATCGCGCCGTCGCCGTCGTTGTCCAGGCCGTCGTTGCACTGGGTGGTGTTCTCGGTGGTGTCGCCGTTCTGGCAGTCGTTGGTGTCGGCGCCGTCGATCGCGCCGTCGCCGTCGTTGTCCAGGCCGTCGTTGCACGTGTTGCCGCCGCCGCCGCCGCCGCCGCCGCCACCGCCACCGCCGCCGCCACCGCCGTGGTGACCGCAGTCCTGCGATCCGCCCGGGTTGCCAGACTTGGGTGGGCAGGCGGGTGGCTTGTCGCCTCCACCGCCGCCACCGCCACCGCCGCCCTTGTGGCCACCGCTGCCGCAGTCCGGCATGCCGTCGTGGTTGGCATCGGGCGCGGGGTCGGGACATGCGTTCCCGGTGTCACCGCTTCCCCCGCCACTGCCGCCTCCGCCGCCGCCTTGCGCGGCCAACGCGGCTCCCGGGACCATCAGTGTTGCTGCTGCGAAAAGCATGACGAGCTTGCGACGCATGTGTCCTCCAACGGGTGACCGCCAGCTGGGCGGTGCGAAAATACGGGCCAAACTGGGGCAAGGGGGTTCACGGACAATGCTGAGACCAGGGGGAGTGCACAAGCCGTACGTAGGTACCAGCCGGGTCACGCGGGGCGAAGCAGGACCCGGGGTTGCTCCACCGGGCGCCGGACAGGAGCATCGCCACATGGCCGAGGTGGCGTGTGTCGACGGCTTGATCCTCTGCCTGCTGCCCCTCCCCTGCCTCGGTCGAGACGGCGTCCCGTACGAGGTGACCCTCCGGCTGGAGCGCGCTGGCCGGCCGTTCGGTGAGGTCGGAGAGCGCTGCGGCTTCTTCTTGGCGACGCTCGCGAAGCAGCTCCGCGGCGCGCGGGAGGCGGAGGGCTCGGACGGCTTCCCCGACGGGGAGGGGCGCGACCAGGAGCTGCTGTCGCTGCGGGCCCGCGACCCGGACGACGTCGCCGCGGACGGGGAGCTGCGGCTGTGGCTGCGTGACGCCCGGACGTGGGTGCCCGGCACGGGCGGCGCGCGCGGCCGCTGGGCGCGGCAGCGGCACGCGGTCCTCGACGTCTGGGGCCCGTCCGGCACCGGCGTGCGGGCGGTCCTCGACAGCGACGGGCTGCTGGCACTGCTCGACGCGTTCGCCGCAGACTGCCGGGCCGTGGGCGCCGGCTAGCGCTGTCCGCAGCGCGGGCCGCCCGGATATACCCTTCGGACGGAAGGCCCTGCCGGGTCTGGAGCGGAGGCGGGCGTGGGACTGCGCGACCTCGCCTACGGCCTGTACGAACGCCGGCTGGCCTCGACCCTCGAGCGCTCCGGCGCCACCGTGCCGCGCCACGTCGGCGTCATCGTCGACGGCAACCGCCGCTGGGCCAAGGAGCTCGGCTTCGAGGACCCCAACCAGGGCCACCGCGTCGGTGCCCGCAAGATCCGCGACCTGCTCGGCTGGTGCGACGACGCGGGCGTCGAGCTGGTCACGCTGTGGCTGCTGTCCACCGACAACCTCAGCCGGCCCGAGCCCGAGCTCGCCCCGCTGTTGCGCATCATCGAGGGCCTGGTCGACGACCTCGCCGGCCCCGAGGGCCGCTGGACGATCCGGATCGTCGGCGCGCTCGACCTGCTCCCCGCCGAGACGGCGCGCAGGCTCAAGGAGGCTGCCACCGGGACGGAGGGGCGGCCGGGCGTCGAGGTCAACGTCGCGGTCGGCTACGGAGGCCGGCGCGAGATCGCCGACGCGGTGCGGTCGATGCTGCAGGCGCACGCCGCGGAGGGGCGCACCCTGGAGGAGGTCGCCGACCTGCTCGACGTCGAGCACATCTCCGAGCACCTCTACACCCGTGGGCAGCCCGACCCGGACCTCGTCATCCGCACCAGCGGCGAGCAGCGGCTGTCCGGCTTCCTGCTGTGGCAGAGCGCGCACAGCGAGTTCTACTTCTGCGAGGCCTTCTGGCCGGACTTCCGGCGCGTGGACTTCCTGCGCGCGCTGCGGGCGTACGCCGCACGTCAGCGTCGCTTCGGCGGCTAGTGGACGTCGTCCGGGAGTACGCCCGCCTGGGTCTGGCCTTCGACCGCCTCGAGCGCGGCTTCGTCGACGCCTGGACGGGACCCGCCGCCGTGCGCGCGGAGGTGGAGAGCGGCCCGACGCCGACCGCGGCCGAGCTCGTAGCACGGGCGCGCGGGCTGCTGAGCGAGCTGTCGTCAGCCGGACTGACGGCCGAGCGGGAGGCGTGGGTCCGCGGCCAGCTGACCGGGCTCGAGTGCAGCGGCCGGGTGATGGCCGGCGAGCCGGTGGCCTTCATCGACCAGGTGCAGGCGTACTTCCAGGTCCGACCCGAGCTGGCCGACGAGGCGGTCTACGCCGACGCGCACGCCGAGCTCGACCGGCTGCTGCCCGGCGCCGGACCGCTGCTCGAGCGCTACACCGCCTACCGCCACACGCAGTCCGTCCCGGTCGACCGGCTGCCGGCGGCGGTCCGGGAGATGTCCACCCTGCTGCGGGACCGGGCCCGCAGCGCGTTCCCGCTGCCGGACGCGGAGGTCGTCGAGTACGAGGTCGTGCACGACCAGCCGTGGTCCGGCTTCAACTACTACCTGGGCGGCTTCCGGAGCCGCGTCGCGATCAACGCGGACCTGCCCGTCGGTCTCGGCAGCCTGCCTGCGCTGATCGCGCACGAGTCGTACCCCGGCCACCACACCGAGCGCTGCCGCAAGCAGGTGGCGTACGGCGACCGGCCGGAGTACGACATCTGGCTGGTCAAC
>JBKJQM010000352.1:0-11781 GCA_046594005.1 Mycobacteriales bacterium | reverse complement strand
CGGACGCCGAAGACCTCCACGCCGTCGACCAGGGCAGCCTCGCCGATCTGCGGCTCCGGGACGACCACCCGGCCGATCCCTCGTGCGGCTGCGGCCATCACCATCGGCAGCACGCCTGGAACGCACCGTACCCGGCCGTCCAAGCTGAGTTCACCAATGAGCACGGTCCCGGCCAGGGCCGGGGCCGGCGGCACCCCGGTGTCGGCAGCCAGGACGCCGACGGCGATCGCCAGATCGAAGTAACCGATAAGACATGCTTAGGGAGAGTAAAGACGGGGGCATCCGACCCGTCACGCCGACATCGCTCGGTTGAAGCGTGACTTTAAGGGCGGACTAGCGGTATTGCCGTGCGAGCTGGGTAGCTGGGCCATTGACTGCAGTAACGCGATCCGGGAGTTCGATGGTGAACAGCGCGATGCCTTCCCGCTGGGCGTATGCGATGCCGTGCGCGCTATAACCCGAACGGGCGAAGCACACCGTGCGGGCACCCTGCGCAGCGCCAACTAGCTGCTGAAGTATCGGTCGACCGACCGCTGCGCCGGTGTACTTCACCTGCGCAGCGACCCCGCCGCCGGTGACGTCGAGCCCGCCGTCGGCTCCGGAAGCGGTCACCCTCGCGTTTGGGAAACCCATCCGCCGCAGGGAAGCGGCAGCAAGTTGTTCTGCCTGCTGCCAAGCACTTATCCCTCCTGGAATGCCGTAGTCGGCCCGCACGATTCCTTGGTGCAGTTCCTCTGCTTGGAGTTCAACACGCATTCGGTCGACCCGGGCCTGCCACGCCCCGTTCGGAGACGCCTGGTCCCAATCCCTGAAGGTGATCATTCGCCGGTAGGCGGTCTGGCGCCACGCGTAGTAGACGTCGTGTACCGGGGCGTCGGCGTCGAGAGCCGTCGTCAGTATTTGGCGCAACGTGCCGAATCCATCAAATACTTCATCGAGCAGGGTGTGGAGGTTCGGTGGCTGCTCCTGCTTGCCTGGTAGCTTCCGCAGGGCTCTGGCGACCTTTTCGCCGGTTGCGGTGCGTCGCGGGTCGGCCCATCGGGCCTGCGGCTCGGCAGGAAGATCTGCGCGGTACTCACGGCAAGTCTCGATGTGTCCCTCGACGATGTTCAGAGCGCGGAGGCGGAGTGAGCGGGTGGCGACCAACTCGCGTTCGTAAGCCTCCATGGCATCGTCCGAAACCTGCCAGAATTGCCAACCTTCAGGGGCGCGAGGCCAACGCGGATCGGGTTCCCAGTTGTCCGCAGGCACAAAGTCCGCCGGCGGTTGAGGCCACCCGGGAGGAGCGACCCAGTGCCTCACCGCCTCACTCGTCTGGTCGCGCCGGGCGAAGTACTCGACCGCGGATGGTTCTCCGTCAACCTGCCAGAACCGCCACTCGGAGTCCGGCTTGGGCCAGTACGGATCGGGCTCCCAGCGCACGTCCGACCGAAACCCTTCCGGCACGTCTGGCCATCCGGGTGGCGGAGTCCACCGCAGGGTGAAGCGCCCCTTAAGGGCGCCTGGGGGCGGTTCGTCGTGCACTTGGTGACCCTTCTTGTGGCGAGCAGCCACAGACTAAGTCAGTCGCCCGACAGATCGCGGCGGAAACTCAACACCCAGTAGGGCCAAGTATTGTCCTTGCGCGACATGAACGCGCGCCTCCTCGGCTGCCTCGTCCACTAGCTTGAAGACGCTCGACGCTGTTCGTAGGCATCAAGCATGAAGGTCGACAGCGGTGACCTGCAGGAGCCGCAGCACGTTCGAGGTCGGGCCGGACAAGGCAAACCATCCGCTGCGATCTATTTGCTTGCTTGGCAGTAGCAACGATTCGTGGCAAGGCCCCGTAGGGCAACGCAGGCGGCTCGTCCAGGCGGCCACCCTCATCCGATACTCCTAAGAGTCAGACGGTGTCGATCAGCTTTCTAGAGCTCCTGGTCGTAAAGTCTCACGCGTGACCAAGGTGGAACGATGGGAGCGCCGCACCGAGATTCCGCTGCTACTCCTGGCTGTGGCGTTCTTGGTTGCTTACGCCGTTCCTGTGATCGACCGCGACGTCGACCGAGATTTACGAGGCTTCCTTGGTGTTGTTTCGTTCACTGTGTGGGCGGCCTTCGCGATCGACTTCGCCGCCCGCCTGTACCTGACTGAGCAGCGCGCCTCCTACGCCCGCAAGCATTGGTATGACGTGGCTCTTGTCGTCCTTCCAATGCTCAGACCCCTTCGCCTCCTTCGACTCCTAGCCCTCGCCCGGGTCCTGAACCGGTCAGCGGCAAGCTCGCTTGTCGAGAAGGTCACGACATACGCCGCCGGAGTAGCGATCATGTCGGTCGGACTCGGAGCCCTCGCAGCGCTCGACGCCGAACAAAACGCAGAGGACGCGAACATCACTACGATCGGTGACGCCATCTGGTGGGCGTCCACCACAGTCACCACCGTTGGCTATGGCGACCGCTTCCCCGTAACCACAGAGGGCAGGTTTGTCGCCGTGGCGCTGATGCTGGTCGGCATCGGCTTGGTCGGCGCGGTGACGGCGGCCGTAGCAGCGTGGATGATCGGGCAAGTCAACGCAGAGCACCACGACTAACTACCTGACCCGCCGAGGGGAACCAGGTAGTTGATCGGTCATGCAAAAAGCTCTCTGATCGCCGCCTTTGGACTCAGCCGCCAAGCTGCCAGGTAACACTTCCCGACTTCCATTCGATCGTGCCCGCGTAGCCGTACCCGCTCCGCGTCCCGTCGGACTCTTCCTTCGTCACTGCGAGGCACTCGAAGGTGCCAGTAAGGGCGGTGAGATCGTCCGTGGAGCCCCCTCCCGTCGCTGTACAACTCGTCTCCAGGATTGGCCCGTCAAGGAGACCTTCTGCGACGTCCTTTCGGGCGTCTTTGGTTATGGTGCGCTGGAGAAATCGGACCAAGGATGCCCGCGCCTTCCGCTCGGCTCGATCGGCAGCGGCCTGTGTTTCGATGGCTTCCTGGGCCTCTTCCTCAGCCTGCTCGCGAGCTGCGGCCTCCTTCTCAACCTTCTGTTCAGCGACCGCCGCTGCGCGCTCGTCGGCGCGAACCTCGTCGCGATGGCTCTTCCAAAGCAGACCTCCGACTGCGAGGCCTACCAGCAACACGACGGTCACGATTGACGCCACGACTCTGCGAGACAACTTGCGTCGACCTGCATAGGGTTTGCCACAGTTCGGGCAGAAATCACCGAGGGCCTGCGACTGGACGCTGCAGCGACTGCACACCCGCGTTACTAGGGCGTTCTCCGCGCTGGGACTCTCCATGACGATCTCCAATCAAGCGCTGCTGGGGTGCTGAACTGCTCGAGCTAAATCGCTCCGCGCAGTTCGGCTACGGGATTGCGAGCGGGGTGAGCTAATCCCGGGACTGCTAGGACGGGCCTACGGATTACTCGCAGGCGATGCCGTCGCCTTCACTGTCCAAGTCGTAGGGGTCCGAACCCGTGACACTGATCGGACCTTCCGCATATCCCGGCCCGTTGCCCGAGCCGCCTGCGCAGTCGTAGTCCGACTCTGGCGGCAGGCACGGGGAATAGCCCGGTGTGCAGTTGTCGTCGCCACCACCTGTCAAGCGTCGCGGCTTCTCGCTAGGCGAGGCGGACGGTGACGGCTTCGGCTTTGGCTTCGCCTTTGGTTTCGGCTTCGGTTTCGGTTCCGGTGTCGGGGCAGAATCGACCGGGGTCGGTGCAGGAGCTTGGGAGGTGTCAGCCACTACCGGTTCCTCGGCGCTCTCGCAGCCAGCAGACGCGAGTGCGAGCGCCGCTACTGCAAACGCAGCTATTGAGCGTGAGGCCAGCTTCGATCTGGCTTGCGACTTGGTCGCGGAGTTCATTCGCACACCACCCCGTCGTTATCGCGATCCTCGTACCACGGGTACTCGGCGTCCGTGCCTCGGTAGTACGGGCCGTAGCCATGTGACTTGGCCTCGGTGCAGGTAGCGAACCGAGGGTCGGTCCCCGTGCTCCCACCGTCAGTTGTGCCGCCCGACGTGCTGCCACCCACGAACTTCACGACCGCCTTATACGTGGTGAATCGAAGATTCGGACAGGCGTTAGCGAGCCGGGTCAGCCGCGCCTTCTCAGTGGTATCGACCCGCAAGCTCCACCGGGTCTTCACGATGGTCCATTCGAACGCGTACCGGCACTTCTTGTATTGCGGAAGCCACTCGGCAGGGTCACGGTCACCCTTGGAGCGGTTGGTGCTTGCGGTCACCGCAACCAGGCTGCGACGGTCGGTGAGGTCGTTGGCGAAGGCTTGACGTCGAGCAGCCGACCAGGCCCGGGCGCCGGAGTCCCACGATTCGGCGAGCGGGACCATATGGTCGATGTCGAGGTAAGTCGCCCGATAGATGAACCGCTGGTCGTAATACGAAAGCCACTTCCCACGGGTGATCGAGCACCTACCAGTGGTCCGAATCCGCGACTCGGACTTCAACACCTCCGCCCGGGCGTTCTGACAATCACGGTCCACGTCGTTCCAGTGCACGAACTTCTCCCGGGCGTATCCGGTGCGGTTCTCCGCGGCTACCGGCAGCGCAGCAACCGCACCGCGGAAGTACTTCGTAATCCTCGCGCCGTTGACAGCCTTGGGAGTTCCCACAAAGCGAGCGGTTCCGGTGGGTTCGGCTGTGGCAGCGCTCGGCATAACTGAAAGTCCTGCAACGGTGAGGGCGCAGAAAGCGACGGCGACAAAGGCGCGCTTCATAAAGTTCTCCAAATGGCGGTGGGTGTTCCCAGCACTCTGCCAACGGCCGCCGGACACAGGTTAGGAAACGTGGCTATCGGTATCGAATGGCTAGACCATTCACTACGCCCCGGGCTCTGTCGGCACGAGTCAGTGGCTCGCTCGGTTCCCCATCTGGACGCCCTTTGCGATAGCGCCAATTTGGACCATGGTGCTGGCGGCAAACCCGCCAATGCCCCAAACCACTAAGGCGACCCACTCCAGGTACTCCAACGCCAAGAAAATCGCTCCGCCCGCAGCAACGATGATCGCGACGAAGAAAGCTAGCCGCATCAGACTCCCGGGCTCCTTCTCGGCCGCGTTGTCTGACTGCCACTGGTCCAGCCACTGCTCGCCGTCCCAGCGGCGACGCTCGTCGGGCCGCTTCGCGTCTGGGTACCACCCCTGGGACGCCCTCTTTTTGGGCTGGTCGTCGTTCATGCTGGCATGCGTTCCAGATGGAGATGCCGACGTCTAGTTCTCTCAGTTTCAGGCCCGCTTGCGTTTCGCTAGCGAACTAGCTTGGTGCGCTTGCGCATCTCGACGTAAGCCGCGTTGGTGCGTTTGATCACCATTCCGAGCGTCATCAGGAGGTGCGTCACGAAACCAATTCCAATCGATCCGACCGTGCGAACGAACCAGTCTGCTTCTGTCGAGTACGCGCCGGAGATGGTCAAGAAAATCACCGCCACGATCCCAATCGTTATCGCGTAGGCGGTGTTAATCCGCAACTGGTCAATGAGATCTAGGACCCAGCTGTCTCGCAGAACCTCGTCCTTACTAGCCGCCAAGCCGAGGCTGAAGACGTGAACTAGCAGGCCGAAGAGAAGGGCAGTGATGATGGCTGTTCCATCGATGACGACGCCAACAGACGCCGGAGGCCAGATCGCCGTCGTCCCAGCTGCGACTACAGGAATCGCAACGAACGCGATGCGGTCGACCTTCATCGGCGGGTGGCCGGCCTTCTGCGACCTGATGGTGTTCCAGTGCTCAGACCAGAGCTTCGTCGGGATCCACATCATCGTTGTCGCCAGCTCCTGTCAGCCGTTGGTCAAGCCGTGTATCTGACCACTCCATATCTCGCCACGTCGCCGGGCCGAGATTGCAGTCGAGTTCCTCTTCGAGCAGGCTCTGCGCCACCTCGCGGGAGTCACTCAAGAATACGTCGGGCGACGGCTCCTTGCCTCCGGTCGAGAGACTGTAGATGAAGGCTGGGAAGTCTTCGGAGATCACATCGACCGACCGCGTCGAGTCGCCTGTTTGCACACTGACAGAAACCTCCGACGGTTCACCGAAGTCCTTCGGCAGCATGACCAGTTTATCCGCTTTCGCCCGGTTTTTGGGGTTCTCTCGGTTGCGGAGGAGGTCGAGGAGTTCGAGCGGCAGCGACAACGCGTCAGAGTCCCGGGCGACCTGGTACTTGCGGACCCCGACGGCCTTCGGCACAGCCTTGCCGTCAGCGATGTCGTCGGGTTCCTGGATGTAGGTGACGTTGTGGATCCTGTCTGCGTTCCCCAGGAAAGCGTTCCAGGCCGCCGCATCCGCAGACTGCGAGACGTCGACTAGCAGCTTGTGGTGCTTTCGGACGGCCCTACGGAACTCCCGCCAAAAAAGCTTCGGGAGGGCACTGTTGCCGATCCTCTGGTCGACGCAGACGGCGTAGTCGCCCAACACGGGCACCACGAACAGGCTTCGCTTGGGGA
Organism: Mycobacteriales bacterium; assembly: GCA_046594005.1. Lineage (GTDB taxonomy): Bacteria > Actinomycetota > Actinomycetes > Mycobacteriales > SCTD01 > SCTD01. The sequence goes on along the minus strand of JBKJQM010000352.1, from coordinate 5,360 downwards.
TGACAGGCGCCTCGTGCTTGCCGAAGTTGTAGGTCGTCGCCCCGCCCTGGTTCTCGCGAATTCTTCCGTTGGAACCGTAGTTTCCGGACTCGTGCTCCATGAGGACAGTGCGCCCTAGCGGTTGCACGTCGGTGGGGGTCACCAGGAGCTCAGCTTTCTCGTCCTCCCAGCCGTTGTCGTCCACGCCCTGGGCGACAAACGCGTAGAACAGGTCGAGCAGGCTTAGCCCCTTCCCGTCGAGGTCGTTAACAGAGAGCCGCTCGGTGCTGTCCGATCTAATGCGGCGGACGGTCACTGCGGTGGCGACGAGAGAGTGATGAGGCACGGCAACTCCGAGGCAGGCGGACAGGATTACGGCTGGGAAAGTCGCGCTTGGACCCTAACCGACTGGCAGGCAATCCCGCGGCAATCGACGTCGTTCCCCGCGATCCTTGGCGACATGCAGTTAGCGGCATTCCTGCTAGGTGCGCGTCGCAACTCGCCGAAGTGTTCGGCGGCCAGATGTACCGCGGGTCGTTAGCGGCGCGCACATCGAGCTCCGAGCAGACGGTGCTCGCCTGGCGACATCAGGCGCCAAGCCAACTCAAATCTCTCCGTGCATTGGCAGAAGCCGAGTAGACGCGCGAGTCAGCAAACTTTGAATCCGGATTTTCGTTCCAACCTGGAGACGGCGTGCTGGTGCGGGAACGGCAGAACCGGCACCAGCACGCCGAGCCTCAGCGGCCCCTGCCTACCCGCCGAGGGGCGCGGCGAGAGTCGACAAACGCCTCCTGGAGTCGGCGGAGGTGTCCTTGGGAATCGAGCAGCTGCTCACTGGCGCCGACCTCGATCCCGCCGACCTCGATCACCGCCGGACAAAGCCCTTCGAGAGTCTCGATCTGCCTACGGATCGCGTCAGCCTCGCCCTCGGCCAATTGCAACTGGCGTCGCGCAACCTCGACCTTGGCATTGGCCTTGGCAGCCGGTTTCGCCAGCTCCTCCCGCCACCGGTCTGCGTCGCCGACAAGCAGCCCGAGCTCGGCAGCTTCGATGCTTCGGTGTGCCTCGTCAAACTCGTTCTTCATCCACCGGGGCACATTTGGCTCTGGAAGCGGACCTGGGGGCATCTGTCCGGCGAGCAGCGCTGCAGTTCGCTCACTCCGATAGGCGACGACTGCGGCGTCGTACTCGCGCCAAACCTTGCCAGACTGCTGAAAAACGCGCTTCTCGGTCTCGAAGAGCTCATCACGCTCCTGGTCGAGGACACGAAACTCGCGGTGGCCTCGGAGGAGCAGCGGTACTTGGCTCCCGCGGGCCGGGCTGGTCGGAAAGTGCCGGCCGAACCGGTGCCTACGATCGGCGATCTGCTCCTGGGTCGTCACTGGTTGCCCTGCCTAGTGGCAGCAGCCTCACCGGCCGCCCTCTCGACGATGGCCAGAGCACGGACTAGGAAGGCTTTCTCTGAGGGCGTCGGCACGTGGCCCGGGTGGGTGAGCTCGACGATCCGGTCCGCAAGGGAGAGCTTCATGAGGTTCCTTTCGTGGCGACCAGGCCGGAGGTTCCGGACCGGTTCGATTGGTGGCGTCCGTGGGTCCGCGGTAACTCGCACACCGCACACGACAGGCCGTTGTCGTCAGGGGCCCATGCGTGCGGCTCTGAGGCCCGGCGGGCAAGCGCATCGCCGTCGGCGTAGGTCGGCGGCTCGCAAGGCAGGAGGGAGCCGTCCCGATCGCGGTAGGTGTTCAAAGCGCGACCAGCTTCAGGTGGTCTCGGCCGACAATCCTGAGGTCGAGCTCACGGCGGAGGGTGATCATTCGCATGTTGCGCTCCTCGTCGGTGAGCGGCGTGAGTTCGACGGTCGAGATCGGGCCGCCGCCGGCACCGGTGACCTCGAGCCGCTGTCCCATGCCGAGAGCTTCTCGCTCGATACGAACTGAGACGTCGAGAAGACGGATTAGGTCGGCCGCAGTCAGGGTGTCTGCATCGATGGAGGCAAGGCGGGCGACGATCTTTGCCTGCACGTCCTGGGTGATCTGGACATGCCGCCTAGCAGCTTCCCGGCGTTGCGCACGGGCTTCGGAGACCCACTCCGCTTCGAGATGTGCGTCCCAGGCGTCGGCGCGTCCATGCCAGTTCCAACGCGATGACCACCGAGACATGAGCCCACGCGATTTTGACAACCCCGCGGCAACCTTCGTGATACTGCGGGTGGCGCCGGCGTCGCGGAAAGCAACGAATGCTGCGAAGGCCTGGCGGGACTCTCCCGGCTGCTTCTGCCACACATGGGAGCGGTTGGAACTAAGGTCGCTCATCGGGTGTCCTCACCGACCGCATGGAGGTGCCGGACAGGGCCGTGAGCCTGCGTCACCGGGTTCGGACGGCGGAGATCGTTGAGAAGATCGAGGACCTTTGCCTCTTCGGCAGCATCGAGGGTCAGAGTCAGGGTTGTCACGTTGTGCTCCTTCGGGTCGTTTTCTACGGCGCAGGGGGTCCCACTTGTCTCCGGCTGGGTCCCAGGCTCCCGAGCGAGGGGGGTCCCACTTGACTTCGCCGGGGGTCCCACATGCCGGGTCTCCCGGCTTAGGTATGCCTCGACGTGCGCCGGAGTCGGGAGGGCGTACACATTCGCTTTCCGACGGGCGATATCTCCCGATGAACGTCCCCGCTCGAGGAGAAGAAGTAGCGGCTGATCCCCCTCTGAGAGTCGCTTGAAGGCATTGCGGATCGTGCGGTCCCCTAGTCCGCTGCGCTCAACGGCGGTGCGCCTGGGCAAGTTCACCGACGTGGAGCCACGCTCCTCGGCCAGTTCTACGACAACCAAGAGAAGTGCGCGATCGCTGTCAGTAAACGGGCTCGTCGGATCTAGCAACGCCTTCCGTAAGACGGCGACCCTGGTGGAAATCTCAGCTGCGATTTCGTCCTTCGTCCACGCCGGCGACTCGGCCGCTTTCGCGGAAGCACGGTCCCACGCTCGGTCTAGGACCCGTTGGATCTGGGCAGGGAGGCGGGGCCTCCCCTTGGACGTCAGGCTCACCTGCAGGCCGAGCTGCTGCTGAGGTCCAGTAACCAGATCCTGCCACTCAGTCCGAGTCCAGCCACAGTTCACGGCTGACAGGGCTGTGCTGCCCAAGCGGTCCCACACAGCACGGTCGCCACGCTCGCTCGTGTCGCGTCGGCTTGCACCGCTGTGAATCGCGTCGACGGCCCACGTGGGCAGGCTGCGATGGATTGGCTTGGAACGAACGGCGGGCATGCGTCAGACCGTCGCCGCAGTGGGTCGCAACAGGACTGCGATCCGCTCGAGCTGCTCGACGGTCATTGGCGGTGCTGCGTCGACGGCGCGGCGGATGTAGTCGTCAAGGTCTGCCAACCGAATCAGCCCGCAGCCTGATCTGGGTCTTCGAGGTGAGCGTTGAGCCATGCCTCGATCTCGGACTCTCTGTAACGGACGTATCGAGTCGCACCGTGGCTGATGATCGCCCTGGGGCCAGCCCCAGACTGACGCCACCGATCGAGAGTTCGGGGATCAACGCCAAGTCGCTTGGCTGCTTCGTGGGACTTGAGAAGGGAGTCGACCATCGAGGGTCACCTCACGGAAATGCAGAAGCCCAAGACTGCTGCCAAAAGAGCAGCCCTGCTTCGAGAAGGTTTGCCACGTACCCCGCCCTCACTGACGGTCTCGTCCGCGATCGAAGGCCGCGGCACCTTATGCCGAAATTGTATATCGGTTGAAGCGTCCTTTGGCGACAGAACTGCGCGGACTGCCGAGGGCCCGCGCGCCTGGAATCGCTCGTCAGATCAGGTCATTACCGCCTTCCAAGCGATCTCGACAGTGTCGGGCCGGAAGTACGACTCCCCTGGCTGCCATCCGGCAGGGCGCCCGCGACTGGACCTCTTGATCGTCACGATGGCCAGTGCGTCGAGCACTGCACGCTTGCGATACAGGTCCGCGACTAGCCATGCCTCGCCAGGGTCCGCCGCGTCAGCCACACCCTCAAAAGCCGAGGACTGGTACGACGCACTGATCTGGGTCCGGACCTCTTCGAGCTCGTTCTGGATTTTCCGACTTCCAGCCGAGAGCTGCTGGGCATCAATGCCGCCCTCAGTGAAGACCTCTGCTAGCTGGTCGAGACGAATGCGAAGCTCGGCCGCCTGGGCCTCGAGTTCCCGAACATTGGTGATGGCCGACCCGCGCTGAGCGAGAAGTGCTCCAAGGTCGGACTTTCTCAGTACGCCGACGATCACGCCCTCGACGTACTGGTCGATCTCGTCGAGCTTGCGGGACAGGTGGTTGTCGGGGCACCGGTAGGTTCGGTATCCATCGGACATCGTTGCTCGCAGCGGCCCGGTGCACACACCGCAGCGATAGAGACCACTGCCTAGCCACTTCACCCGCGACGATCCCGGGTTGGTAATCCGCTTCGGATCGCGTAGGACACGAACGACGGCATGCCACTTCTCAGGCTCGATGACTGCCGGCCACTGAGCGTCTCCGACGACCTCGCCGCGATGCTCCATGAGACCGGCGTTCCTGGGCCGCAGGAGGATCCTCCTGGGCGCCGAGAGAGGCCATTGCTTACCTGTGGTGGTCGTGCTCCCCTGGCGATTCCACTCCCGTGCTATCGCTTGAATCGAGACACCGGCAAGCACGTCGTCAGCCGCCCGACGAATCAAGGCTGCTTCGCTCTTGCGAACCGTCACACCGTCGGGCTCATAGCCGAAGGGTCGCCTACCGCCCTTCCAGGTTCCAGCATCAGCAGAGCGCTGCTTCGCCCGGCGCATCCGCTCGATCGCATGCTCGACCTCGTACCGTGCGTGGTTGCCGAGGGTGCGCGCCATCATCCGACCTGCAGGAGTCGCGAGGTCGACTGTCCCCGCCTTCACGGTGTGTGTCGAGACACCCTTCGGCTCACAGGTGCTGATGTAGGTCTCAAGCTCGGCCGGAGAGCGGTGCAGGCGGTCGGTGTGCCAACAGAGGACGACGTCAATCCGTTCCGCGATCACCTCAGCAAGCAGGGCCCTGTATCCCGGGCGGGCCTTGCCGCTGTACGCGCTTATGTCGTTGTCGGTGTAGACCCCGGCCACCGTGTGGCCCAGACGCTCGGCTAGGGCTCGACAGTCGGCTTCCTGGGTTCCTACGCCTAGGCCTGCGCCCACCCGGTCCCGGGAGATCCTGCAATAGATGGCCGCTCGCATGACTTAAGCATGTCATCTAAGAAAGACAGACAGATCGAAGTGGGTGCCCCGCTTCGGAAGATCTGCCGGCGAGAGCAGAATCGTGACCCGCCGGGTCGCCGGCCAGTGGTAGCCACTGTTGTTCACCGCGGCCCAGCACCGCTCCCGGGACTCGTTGATCGCCGCATCTGGTCGCCCGATCAGGG
>JBKJQM010000025.1:0-4532 GCA_046594005.1 Mycobacteriales bacterium | reverse complement strand
GTCGACGCCGAGGACGGTCAGCGCCGGCAGCAGCAGGTCGGCGTCGTCGAGGTAGAGGTCGGGGAAGGCCGAGCAGGTCGCCAACGCGACCCGCGGCCGCACGGTCAGACGAGCTGGTCGACGGCCACGGCGAGGAACAGCAGCGCCAGGTAGGTGATCGACCAGTGGAACAGGCGCATCGGCGAGATCTCGAGCCCGGCGCGGGCGCGGTCGTCCTGGGCGCCGCCTTCCTCTACGAGGCGCACCGCCTGCACGCGCGCGCCCGCGCGGGGGTCGAGATCTCGCCGATGCGGCTGTTCCACTGGTCGATCACCTACCTGGCGCTGCTGTTCCTCGCCGTCGCCGTCGACCAGCTGGTCTGACCGCGTGCGCCGCCGGGTCGCGGTGGCGACGATGGCGGCGATGCCCGTCCTGTGGGACGACGACCTCGGGCTGGTGCCGGCCCTGGACGGGCTCGGCGTCGAGGCGGTGCCCGCGGTCTGGGACGACCCGTCGGTGGACTGGGCGTCGTACGACCTGGTCGTGGTGCGCTCGACGTGGGACTACACGTTCCGGCCCGAGGAGTTCCTGGCCTGGGCCGATCGCGTGCCGCGGCTGCTCAACCCGGCCGCTGTGCTGCGCTGGAACACCGACAAGCGCTACCTCGGGGAGCTGGCCGCCAAGGGCGTGCCGGTCGTCCCGACCACGTACGTGTCCCCCGGTGAGGCCTACGAGGTCCCGTCGTACGAGCACGTCGTCAAGCCCACGGTGTCCGCCGGCGCGAGGGACACCGCCCGCTTCGCCGCCGGCGAGGACAGCAGCGCGCACGCCGGCGCCCTGCTGGCGGCCGGACGCCACGTGATGGTGCAGCCGTACCAGCGGGGCATCGAGGAGGCGGGGGAGACGGCGCTGCTGAGCTTCCTCGGCGAGCACAGCCACGCCGCGCGCAAGGACCCGGTGCTGGTGCCCACGGTGAGCGACCCGCTGGCCGTGGCCGTCACGCCGCGGCAGGCCACGGCCGACGAGCTCGCGCTGGCACAGCAGGTGCTGGCCGCGCTGCCCTTCGACGCGCCGCTGCTCTACGCGCGCATCGACGTGGTGCCGGGGCCGGACGGGACGCCGCTGCTGATGGAGGCCGAGCTGACCGAGCCCTGCCTGTTCCTTCAGCAGGCGCCCGGCGCCACGGAGCGCTATGCCCGGGCCGTGGTCAGTTCCCTGGGTTGACCGTCCGCGCCGCGAAGCGCGCCCGCTTCGCCGTCCCCGCGAGCCGGACCACGTAGAAGCCGCTGTTGCCGTCGGAGTACCAGATGTCGCCGGTCTTCTCGTCGTACGCCGGCGCGGACATCGCGAACGACCCGGCGCGCATGGGGTTGCTGCTGTCGCCGTTGAGGATGGGCTGGTTGTGGTAGGCGATCTCGCGGGGCTTCTTCAGGTCGGAGATGTCGAAGACGCGCAGCCCGCTCATGATGAAGCTGCAGGCGATGATGGTCGGGTCGACCCGGCTCGGCAGTGAGCAGTAGTGGCCCTGGTAGCCCTGGAACGACTGGTCGTTGCCCGGATCTGCTTCGAGGTCCTCGTTCTGCGCCTCCTTGCGGTTGACCGCGAGCCGCAGGTCCGACACCACGAACGGCTTCTTGATGTTGTTGATGTCGATGATGCGGCCGGCGCCGATGCTCGCGCCCGAGCCGAACTCGTCGATCTCCAGCAGGTACTTCTTGCCGCCCTTGGTGAAGGGCGTCGCGTTCTGCGGGGTGCTGACGGTGTCCCAGGTGAGCCGGCTGACGATCGGGACCGACGGGTTGATCGCACGCGCCTGCACCTGTGACACGTCGAGGACCGTGAGGCCGGAGAAGCCGTCGCTGAACGCGGCCTCGGCCATGTAGAGCGTGCGCCCGTCGTCGGACAGCGAGACGCCGTGCGGCTGGTAGTCGGTGCTGACGAACAGCGTGCGCGGCGTCTTCGGGTTCGTGACGTCGATCGCGGCCAGGGTGCGGAAGTAGAGAGAGGCGACCCAGTAGGTGTTGCCGTCCGGGGCGAAGCCCCCCTCGTGGCCGAGCACGCCGAAGGGCGTGCTCGACTGGAGCACCGGCTTGCGGCAGTCCTGGCTGACGTCGTAGATGTCCACCTGCCCCGCCTGCGTGGTCGGGTAGGCGAACACGGCGGCGAGGAGCCCGCGCTTCTGGTTCAGGCGCACCGACTCGTGCGGCGACTGGAACGCCGCGGTCCGCAGGACGTCGGTGACGACCGGCTTGGCCGGGTTCTTCATGTCCATGACGTACGTGCCGGTGGTGTCGGCGCCCGCGTCAGGGGTGTTCTGCGGGTAGAGCAACGTCGAGTCGTAGTAGGCGCACTCGTGGCCGGCCTTGTCGACGTAGCGCTCGACCCGGTAGCCGCCGCTCTTCCCGCGGTGGCTGATCTGCGTGACGTTGCAGCTGTAGCCCTTGGCGTACCGGCCGCTGGCCACGTCGGAGGCGGGCGCACGGCCCTGGGTCTTCTCCGGCAGCGAGCCGGAGCTGCAGGCCTTGGCGGGCACGGTCGGCGTCGCGGCGGTCGACGGTGCGGGCGGGCCCGCGGTGGCGACGGCGGCGGCGCCGACGGCCACGAGCGACGCGGTGACCAGGGCGAGGCGCAGGGGCAGGGCAGGCAGGCGCACGGAGGAGACCTCTTCAGCGGGGGCGACGGCTGGGGGGCGACGCGTTGCCCCCTTGTTTCGACACCCTGCGCCGGGTTCCTGCTCAGACCGGGACGGACTCCGGCGCGGGGAGCGCACGCGCGGTCGCGCCGAGCGGCCCGCGGTCGCGCAGCGCGAGGACGGCCTGCACGGCCGTGACGAGCACCAGGCAGGCGCCGGCGAGGTGCAGCCCGACCAGGACGACCGGCAGTCCGGTGACGTACTGAGCGAACCCGAGCAGGCCCTGGGCCAGCTCGACCACCAGGAGCACGCCCATCGGGCGCGCCGGCCCGTCGGTGGCGCGCAGCGCGAGCCAGAACGCCAGCGTGAGCCCGACGAGCAGGAACACGAGGTCGGCGTGCAGCTGGCTCACCGCGCCCGGGTCGAAGCCGGTGCGGCCGGCCTCGGGGTCACCGGAGTGCGGGCCGCTGCCCGTGACGACGGTGCCGACCGCGAGCGTCACCGCCACGACGCCCAGCAGGCCGAGGCCGAGGTTGCGCAGCGCGGGCACGACCAGCGGTCGCGGGGCCAGGTCGCCCTCGCGGGTGCGTGCGTGCAGCACCACCGCCAGGCCGAGGATCACCATCGACAAGAGGAAGTGGGCCATCACGGTCCACGGGTTGAGCCCGGTGAGGACCGTGATGCCGCCGAGGACGGCCTGCGCCGGGATGCCGAGGAAGACCAGCGTGGCGAGCAGCCGCAGACCCGGGCGGACCGGCCGCGCACGCCACACAGCCACCAGCCCGGCGACGACGACGGCGGTGAGGACGAAGGTCAGCAGCCGGTTGCCGAACTCGATGACACCGTGCGCGGCGTACTCCGCGGTGGGCGTGTAGGTGGTCGTCGTGCACCGCGGCCAGGTCGGGCAGCCCAAGCCGGAGGCGGTCAGCCGCACGGCCCCGCCGGTCACGACGATGGCGCTGTTGGCCACGACGCTCGCCAGCGCGAGCCGGCGGACGGTGCGCGGGGTGGGCCGGGTGCTCATTCCCATCGGCTCACTCCCATCGGAACCAGCGGCTGGCGGCGGTCAGGCCGAGCAGCCCCCAGACGGCCAGCACGAGGCACTGCACGCCGGGGACGCCGCCGTCCTGGAGGACCTCGCGCAGTCCGGTGGACAGGGCGGCGGTCGGCAGCAGCTGCAGCACCGGCTCGGCCGGCCCGAAGGCGGAGACGGGGAACAGCACCCCCCCGAGCACGAGCAGCAGGAACCAGAGCAGGTTGGCCGCGGCGAGCGTGGTCAGGCCGCGCATCGTGCCGCCGAGCAGGAGGCCGAGGCCGCTGAAGGCGGCGGTGGCGAGGACCACGAGGGCCAGCACCGACAGGGGCGACCCCTTCGGGTCCCAGCCGAGGGCGAGGCCCACTCCGCAGAGCAGGGCGACCTGCAGCACCTCGACGGCAAGCACGGCCAGCGTCTTGCCGCCGAGCAGGACCGACCGCGGCAGGGCCGTGGCGCCCAGACGCTTGAGGACGCCGTACTGCCGCTCGAAGCCGACGGCGATGGCCTGGCCGGTGAAGGCCGTCGACATGATCGCCAGCGCGAGGACGCCGGGCACGAAGAAGTCGGCCCGGCTGGCTTCCCCCTTGACCTCGATGAACGGCACCGTGACCAGCAGGACGACCAGGCCGAGCGGGATGACCAGGCTGAGCAGCACCTGCTCGCCGTTGCGCAGGACGAGCTTGAGCTCGGCGGCGGTCTGCGCCGACAGCATCCGGCCCAGCGGCGCGGCGCCGGGACGGGGTGCGAGGGCGCCGGGGGTCCAGGCTGTCATGGTCGCAGCTCCTTGCCGGTGAGCTCGAGGAACACGTCCTCGAGCGTCCGCCGGTCGATGGTGAGGTCGCGCGCCAGGGCGCCGTGGCCGGCGCACCAGGCGGTGACGGTGGC
>JBKJQM010000121.1:0-2954 GCA_046594005.1 Mycobacteriales bacterium | reverse complement strand
CGACGCCGGGCGGTTCTCGCTGCTGCGCGAGATGCTGCCCGCCCTCGAAGCGGTGGCCGACCTGCCCGAGGTCGCCCTGCAGGACGCCGACGACGACCACGTCCTGTGCGTCGCCGGCCTGTTCGGCATCCTCGACGAGCCGCGCTACGCCGGCCGCGGCGTGCGCGGGACGATCGTGTCCAAGGTCCTGCACCGAAAGCGGCCCGAGCTAGTGCCCATCTACGACTCGCGCATCTTCGAGGCCTACACCGCCCCGGGTGGCATCCCACGGGCGACGGACCGCTCCTGGCAGGACTTCATGGAGCTGCTCTGCATGCAGATGCGCGAGGACCTGCAGACCGAGGCGCCCGCGTTCGACGCCCTGCAGCGGCTGGCCGCTGACGAGGGCCACCCGGTGACCCAGCTGCGGATCCTCGACATCCTGGTGTGGCGCGCCTCCGACGCCTGGCACTAGCTCAGGCGCTCAGGCCGACCCCTCGCGCACGACCAGCCGCTGCCCGAGCCCGACGGCGGTGCCGGGCGCCGCGGTCGGCCGGTCGCCGTACGCCAGCAGCCACGTCGTGGCCCCGGTCCGGAAGCGCAGGGTGAGCAGCTCGCCACCACCCGCGCCCGGCAGCGGCTGACGCCTCAGCTGCGACTGCTGGCCGACCGGCGCCGCCTCCACCACGTCGCCCGAGGTGGCCGTGAGGTCGCCGACCAGGTCCGCCGTCGCGCCGGCCGGGTCCGCGAAGCGCACCACCACCACGGACAGCACCCGGGCACTGGCCGGGTCGGCGTACTGCGCGACGTACGCCGAGCGGAAGCCGTGCGCTCCCAGCGACGTCCGCGCCGCGCCGGGGTCGCTGGAGTACTCCGCGATCGCCGCGGCGTCGCGAGGGCCGCTGCCGGTCAGCACCGGGACCATGCCGCGCGGCACCTCGTCGGGCGCCGGCACCAGCGCGAGCAGGGGGCCAGGGGGCAGCGACACGCCGGGCACCGGAGCGGACACCGCGCTGGCCACGGCGCTGGAGACCGGATCCGCCGGCACGGTCGGGGAGCCCTCCGAGCAGCCCGCCACCGCAGCGGCCAGCGCCAGCGCCAGCAGCGCCCGGCCGCGCGACTCCCGTCCGATCATGCGGCGGAGCCTAGGGTGCCTCGGCCGGACGGCCGCCGCAGCGGGCACGATGGTGGGGTGAGCACTCCCTGGGCCAGCCCCGACGCGCGCCGCACCATCACGGGCACCGCCTTCGGCCGGCCGTACGAGCACCTCGAGCCGGCGTCGCCGCCGGTGGGGCAGGACCTCCTGGCCGGTGTCCTGACCGTGGTCGTCAGCGTCCTGGTGGCAGCGCCGGTGGGACTGCTGTGGGCGGCGATCGCCCCGCACGTCGGCGTCGTCGTCGCGGCAGGGGAGGTCAACCTCGCCGACACCTACGGTGACTCGTTCATCGCGGTGGACGGCTACTTCTTCGGCGCCGTGCTGGTGGCGGGCCTGGTGGGCGGGCTGGTCGCCTGGCGGCTGGGCCACCGGCACGGGCCTGCCGTCGTCGTCGGACTCGCGGTGGGCGGCGTGGTCGCGGCGTACGTCGCCAAGACGGTCGGCGAGCAGGTCGGCCTGCAGACGCTGCGCGACGCCGTGCGTGCGGGCGGCGAGGGCGCCTTCGACCTCAACGTCGAGCTGAAGTCCCTGGCGGCGCTGGCGGGCTGGCCGGTGGCCTCGTTGGCGGCCTACGTCGCCGCGACCCTCGCCCGCGGCCGCTGACGGCTGCGGCTAGTTCGGGCTGATCGGGGTCCGGGCCAGGTCCGGGGACGGCGCGCTGGACAGCGCACGCAGCAGCGCTGCCTCGCGGCGCAGCAGGCGCCGTTCGGCGGACAGGCGCGCCGCCCCGTCCGGCTCGGCCAGCAGGGACTGTCGCACCTCGAGGTCGACGACGACGGACGCGGCGACCAGGTAGCTCAGCACCAGCGGGTCGTCCGGCAGCTCGGGCGCGTCCAGCTCCTGACCGCTGGCGGACGCGAGGGCGACGAGGTAGTCGCCGTAGGCCGCGCGCACGGCGGCCTCCAGCAGGGCGGCCTCGTCCCGGTCGCCGAGCTCGTCGGGGAGCCACTCGACCAGGCCGGTGAGGAAGGGCCGGTCGTCCTCCAGCCCGACGAGCCGGAAGCGCTCGGCGCCCGAGGTGACGATCTCATAGCGCCCGTCCTCCAGCGCGGTCGCGCGCCGCAGCCGCGCCACGCAGCCGACGTCGTGCAGGGCGGTGACGCCGTCAGCCCCCACCTCGCGACCCTGCCGGATCGCCACGACGCCGAAGCGCCGCGCCTCCTCCGGCAGCTCGAGCAGCTCGGCGACCAGGATCCGGTAGCGCTCCTCGAACACGTGCAGCGGCAGCAGCAGCCCCGGCATCAGCACGAGGCCGAGGGGGAACAGCGGCAGCCGGTCGGGCACGCCGCAGGCTACGTCCGGGCGACCGGCGGCGCCCGTCCGCGTCCTGGCGGTGGCGACGGCGGCACGGTCACCCGCTCGAGCCGCACCTGCCGCAGCAGGATGTCGTTGACGCCGCCGGACAACAGCAGTGTCCTTGGCAGGCTGCCGCGAGGGGAGGCGCCACGATGGCCAGGCCGACGACCGACGCCTGGGCCGCTCGGCCGGTGCTCGCAGGGGCGCTGCGCCTGCTGGCCCTGCTCGGGCCGGTCGCTGTCGGCGTCGTGGTCGCCGTGGCGCTGGCCCGCAGGCTGCCGCTCGCGACCGACGGCGGTGCCCGGGTCCTGTGGTGGCTCGCGGTCCTGGGCGCCTCGGCGGCGGGGCTGTACGCGACGGACGGGCTCGCCCGCCGGCTGCTGCCGCTGGCCGTGCTGCTGGAGCCGTCGCTCGTGTTCCCCGACCGCGCGCCGTCGCGGCTGCGCGCCGCCCGGACCAGCAGCGTGCGGGACATGGACGCGCGCCTGGCGGGTCTGCGCCGCACCGGGACACCGATGGAGCC
>JBKJQM010000405.1:0-10434 GCA_046594005.1 Mycobacteriales bacterium | reverse complement strand
GATCTCACCGGTGGTGTTGTTCGTGAACTCCGCCGTGACGAACAGCGGAGCCGCGTAGGTCATGTCCTTGTCCTTGCACTCCTCGACGGAGTACTTGGTGGGCTCGAACCGGTGGTCGCGGAAGCTCAGCGACATCGAGCCGGAGAAGTCCTCGATCGGGGAGATCTCCTCGAAGATCTCCTCGAGGCCCGAGGACGTCGACAGGTCGTCGCGGCCGGCGTCGAGCGCCTCCTGGACCCTGGTCTGCCAGGGGTCGTTGCCGACGAGCCAGTCGAACGAGGTGGTCTGCAGGTGCAGGAGGTTGGGGACCTCCAGCGGCTCGCGGATCTTCGCGAACGAGACGCGCGAGGTGAGGCTGGGATTGCGGGGCGAGGCCAAGAGTGGGTCCTTCGACGCAGCCGGCTGGCCCGTGCTCGTCCGACCGCCACGGACATCCGGTCCGGGGGCTATATGACGTACGCAGGGCAAAGATGCAGTGTAGTCCGCGGACACCCCACGTGTCGAGGCGGGATGAAGCCCCCGTCTCGTGCCTGGCGCACAGAGTGGCTGGTCGGGGTGCGTGCGTCAAGCACCCCTGTGGACCGTGCGGCTCCTACAGCCGCTCGACGCGCTCCACGAGCCAGGTGTCTCCCGGCCGCACGAGGGTCATGCGCAGCCGGTTGCGTTCGGTCCGCGGCGCGGCGCCCTTCGTCCGGATGACCTGGTCGACGGCGACGACCGCCACGGCCTTGGCATCGGTGAAGCTCTCGAGCCCGGCGGCCCGTACGTTGCCGGTGGCCACGGCCTGCGTCGAGGTGAACGTCGGCCTCAGCTGGGTGACGGTCTTCGTGTAGTCCTTCTGGAAGCTGCCGGTCGCCGTCCCCAGCACCCGGGCGATGTCGGCGTCGAGCGTCGTGTGGGCGTACGTCGTCAGCGCGACCGTCCGGTCGCGGGCGGCCTGCAGCGCCTGCGCTCGCGACTGCTCGACGCTGCTCGCGGCCTGGTCGCCGCCGCCGTCGGTCCGGGTCAGCAGGCCGGCGGCGCCGACCGCGAGGCCGAGCAGGGCGAGGGCCAGCGAGAGCCAGACGACCGACCACGGCGGGCCGCTGCGGCGGGGACGCGTGGCGGCCGGCGGACTGCTCGCGGGGTGGTCGATCGCGGGGTGGTCGATCGCGGGGTCGTCGGTCGCGGGGTCGTCGGTCACAGCGCCTTGACCGCGCTCACCAGCCACCGGTCCCCGCGCTTGACCAGCGTCATGCGGACGCGGCTCTGGTCGACCTGCTGGCCGGTGACCCGGGTGCTGGTCGTCGCCTGGTTGAGGAACACCAGCGTCGTCACCTGGTCGGGCTCGGCGCGGATGACCGCGCTCTCCACGACGTCGGCCACGACGACCGCCTTGTACTCCTTGGCGACCGGTGCGACGACCTCCTTGGTCGTGCGGGCGTACTCCTCGGTGAACGTCCCCGTGGTCGTGGCGAGCCCCTTGGCGAAGTCCTCGTCGAGCTTCGCGTGGTCGTACGAGAACAGCAGCCGCGCGGCCTCGCGGCTGGCTGCGGTGGCCTGGCTGCGTGCGGTCTCGGTGAGCTGTTGCTGGCGCAGCGACCAGCCGAGGTAGGCGACGGCAGCGAGCAGCAGCAGGGCGAGCACTGCCGTGAGGACGACGGGGAGGCCGAGGCGGCGGCCGGGTCCGGCGTCGGGATCGGCAGCCAGGTGCTCGTGCGCCTGCTCGTGCGCGTGCGGGTCGGCGAGGGCGGAGGCGGCGGTCGCTGCGCCGGCGGTGGCGCTCGCGGCGACGGAGCCGCTCGGGGTGTGCGGGACGTCGTCCCGAGCCTCGACCGGCGCGATGTCGGCAGCAGGGGCGTCGGCAGCAGGGGCGTCGGCAGCAGGGGCGTCGACGGCCGAAGGCGGGACGTGCGCGGCTGCGACGGTGACCGGCTCGACGACTGCCGGCTCGGCGGGCACGGGCTCGGCGAGGTCGAGCGCCTGGGTGGGGGCTGCGGCAACCTCGGGCAGCTCTGCCTCCGCAGCGGCGCCGGCGTCGGGGGGTGCCGTCGCAGGCTCCAGGGGCGCGGGCGCGTCGGCGTTCGCCGCGACGACAGGCTCGGCCTCAGGCGCCTCAGGCGCCTCGGCCGCCGGGACGTCCTCGTGTGCCGGCTCGACAGCCACCGGCTCAGCAGGGACGGGGCCCGCCACCGGGTCGCCGGCTGACGGCACGCCGCTGCCGAGCTCGGCGGTCTCCGCGGCGCCGTGCTCCAGGGCGTGGTCGGGGGCGTGCTCG
Source organism: Mycobacteriales bacterium (assembly GCA_046594005.1). Lineage (GTDB taxonomy): Bacteria > Actinomycetota > Actinomycetes > Mycobacteriales > SCTD01 > SCTD01. The sequence continues at coordinate 8,177 of JBKJQM010000405.1, read as the reverse complement.
GGCGTGTGGTCGGGAGTACCCGTACGACCGGCCTCGGGGTGCGTCACGTCAGCCCACGAACTGCAGCGTGGAGGTGAGCCAGCGTCCGCCGACCTTCTCCACCTCGAGCTGCATCCGGTTGGTGTTCACGCGACCCTCGGGGGTGGTGGTGTTGCGCACGGTGCTGTCGATGACCACCAGCACCGTGGCGTGGGAGCGATCGGAGCGGACGATGCCCGCGTCGACGACCTTGCCCTCGGACTTCACCTTGTTGGTGAGCAGAAGGTCCTTGAGCTTGCCGGAGTTCGCCTTGAACTCCTTGCCGAAGTCGCCGGTGGCGCCTTCGAGCACGCGGTCGACCGCGACGTCGAACTCCTCGTAGTCGATCGACGTCAGGTTGATGGCGGACTGACGGGCGGCACGTACCGCGTCGTCACGGGCGTCGTCCTGCGTCCGGTAGCCGCGCAGCAGCACGGCCAGGGCGACCGCAGCGACGAGCAGCAGGACGCACAGCGCGCCGAGCACCACGAGCAGCCGGCCACCGAGGGCGCGCCTGCCCGCCGGCGGGCTCTCGAGAGGCGCTGCCGGGCTGTCGGTCGCCGTCACTTCGACAGCGGACCGAGCAGCAGCCACTGCCAGGAGTCGTTGCCGAAGGCGCGGGCGGCGCCGTTGGTGCTGCCGACCGAGACCCGCTGACCGTCGTCGGTGATGACGCGCCCGGTCTTCGGGTCGTAGTCGCCGAACAGCGTGGTCGTCTCGTCCTCGCCGGCCGGGGCCGCGTCGCTCTCCCCGATGCTCGGGATGCGCGAGCCACCGGACGTGGACGACCCGCCGAACGGCTGCGTGCCCGGCGGGCGCGGCGCCTTCAGGGCCCCGCGGACGTCGGACGCGCTGCCCCGGGGCAGCCGACAGCCGGCAGCGAGGTTCGGGGTGCGCCGGGTGGTGTCCTGCGGACTGCGCTTGTCGGTGCCCTCGTAGCCCTGCGTGCAGATCGGCGGGTCCGGGTTGGTGACGAGCCCGAAGTGGGTGGTGCCGTCGCCCGGCGCAACGGTGAAGCCGCCGGCCACGACGTTCGGGTAGGTGACCAGGATCTGGCGCAGCCCCGGCAGCCGGACCTTCTGGATCTGCGCCACCGTCACGAGGTTGCCCAGCAGCACGGGCAGGTCGCTCTCGTTCTTGCGGATCAGGTCGGTCAGCTCGTTGGCACTGGCCGTGCCGTTGGCGTACAGGCGCCGGAAGTCGGGGTCGCTGGAGCGCAGCGTCGACGTCAGGTCCTTGAGGTCCTTGTTGAAGCTGAGGAACTCACCGCGCACGTCACGCTGGGTGTTGAGCGCCGTCTCGCCGTCCTCGATGAGCCGCTTGGTCTCGGGCAGTGCGTCGATGGCGGCCCGGGTCAGCACGTCGCCGTTGTCGACGAGGCGCTGCAGGCTCTCGCCGGCGCCGTCCCCGAAGGCGGTGCCCAGCTCGGAGAGCACGACCGACAGGTCCTCGGTGTTGATGCTGCGCACCAGGTCGTCGAGGTTGACGACGAGCTGCGTCGGCGAGATCGGGATCTCGGTCCTGTTGCGCGGGATCGTCTGGCCGGCCTCGAGGTACGGACCGCCCGCACGCATGGGCTGCAGGTCGACGAACTGCTCGCCGACGGCAGAGCGGTTGCCCACCAGCGCCTTGACGTCGGACGGCACCTTCGTGCCGGGGCGCAGGCGCAGGTCGACGCGTACGCCGCCCTGGATGAGGTCGAGCTCCTCCACCTTGCCGGACGGGACACCGCGGTAGGTGACCTCGGCCCCCTTGAAGATGCCGCCGGAGTCCTCGAAGTCGGCGCTGACGACGTAGCCCTGGTCGAGGAAGTACTTGCCGAGGCCGGCATAGCGGATGCCGGTGTAGGTGAGACCGACCGCCGAGATCAGCAGGAAGACCAGCAGCTGGAGCTTCGTCTGGCGACTGATCACGACAGGCCTCCGAGCAGCAGGCGGAGCAGGCCGGACGAGTCGCGGCCGAACACCGGCACCTTGAGGCCGGGAAGTCCGGGCAGCAGCGAGCCGGGGGTGGGGGTGGGGGACGCACCGGGAGCGGGCGCCTGCGCCGGCGCCTGGACGCCCGGCACCGGAAGGGGAGCCGGGGCGGCGGCGGACGGTGCCGGCGTCGAGCCCGGCAGGATGCCGCCCGGGATCGGGAGGCCGACCGTACCGGTGAGCAGCTGGCTCACGTTGGCGTCCAGCGTGATGAACAGGTTGGCGTAGTCGCCCTTGATGCCTTCGGTCACCGTGCGCGGGAAGGGGTAGGTCGTCAGCAGCTCGAGCGACTGCGGGAGCGCCTTGCCCGCCGCGTTGAGGTTGGTGAGGATCGGGTCGAGCGCCCGCAGGTCGGCAACCGTGTTGTTCTGCGAGGCCCGGATGACCCGGACCGCCACGTCGCCGAGCTTGTCCAGTGACGTGAGCACCTTCGTGATGTCCTTGCGCTGCTCGGTGAGCACCTCGACGCCCGCGGGGATGTCGTCCAAAGCGGTGGCGATCGTCTGCCGCTCGGTCACCAGGCGGCCGCTGAGCCGGTCCAGGCTGTCCAGCGCACGCACGATCTGCGCCTTCTGCGCGTTGAGCCCGCCCACGAAGACGTTGAGCTGGTCGAGCAGGTCCTTGACCCGGTCCTCACGGCCGGCCAGGGCGGCGGTGAGCTCGGTGTTGATGACCTGCAGCTGCTCCAGGCTGCCACCGTTCAGCACCAGGGACAGCGCCGACAGCACCTCCTCGATCTCGGCGCTGCGGGTGGTGCGGTCGAGGCCGATCGTCTCGCCGCCGCGCAGCCGGCCGGTCGCCTCACTGGCGGGCGGCGGGTCGAAGCTGACGAACTTCTCGCCCAGCAGCGACGTCTGGCGCAGGCTGGCCTTGCTGTTGGCCGGCAGGACGACGTCGCCATTCACGCTGACCACCACGCGGGCGGTGAACTTGTCGACCTCGATCGACTTCACCGAGCCCACGGTGACGTCGGCGACCTTGACGGCCGACTGCGGGACCAGGTCCAGGACGTCGGTGAACTCGACCGTCAGCCGGTAGGCGTCGGAGCCGTTGCCCTGGCCACCGGGCAGCGGCAGGCTGGCGGCGCCCTTGAACTGGCAACCGGACAGCCCGGTCGCAGCCAGGCCGGTGGCCACGACGAGAGCCAGGGTTCGGGAGCCGGTACGGGTTCGGCCGCTGGTCATCGGCCACCATCCAGGATGCCGCCGAGGGTCATGTCGCGGATCACCGGCGGAGCAGGCACCGTCGGTACCGCGGGCGCGCCCCCACCGCCGGGGAGCGGCGGCAGGCCGGGCAACGAGCCGATGAGGTCGTTGCAGGTCGACGGGTCCTGACCCGAGGCGCTCAGCAGCGTGCAGATCGCGGTCAGCGGGTTGGCGCTCAGCTGCGCCGGCCCGTTGTCGCGGGTGTCGAGGGTGCCGAACTCCGGGTTGTAGGCCAGCTGCAGGTTGGACAGCGCGGTCGGGGACACGTCGAGGAACTCCTCGAGCGCCTTGCGCTGCTTGACCAGGACGCCGGTCACGTCGGCCAGGTCGCTGACGTTCGCGGTGAGGGCGGTCTTGTTCTCCCGCACGAAGGTCGCGACCTCTCCCAGGGCGACGGACAGCTGCTTGACCGCGGTCGCGAGGTCCTCGCGCTCGCCCTCGAGCTGGTCGGCGACCTGCGCCAGGTCGCGGTTGAAGGTGCGGACCGTCTGGTCGCTGTTGGCGATGGTGGTCGTGAAGTCCTGCAGGTTGGAGACCGTGGCGAACAGGTCGCCGCGGTTCTCGCTCACCGTCTGGACCAGCGTGGAGAAGTCCTTGAGGGTGCTGTTGAGCAGCTGCCCGTTGCCCTGCAGGTTCTTGCGGCCGACCGACAGGAGGTCGGACAGGGCGCCGCCCTTGTTGGCGCCGTTCGGGCCGAGCGCCTGGTTCAGGCCGTCGAGGCTCTTGTAGATCTCGTCGAGCTCGACCGGCACGGCGGTGCGGTCGGTCCCGAGCAGATCACCGTCCTTCAGCGCCGGGCCGCCCTGGAACACGGGCGTCAGCTGCACGTAGCGGTCGGAGACGATCGAGGGGGCGACGATCAGCGCCTGGGCGTCGGCCGGCAGGTCGTACTTGGCGTCGTACTCCATGGCGACGCGCACCCGGTCGCCCTTGGGCGTGATGGCCGTGACCTCGCCGATGCGCACGCCGAGGACACGGACGTCGCTCTTGACGTACAGGCCGACCGCCTTGTCGAAGTCGGCAGACAGCTCCTTGACCTCCGGCCCGCCGCCGACGACGCCGCAACCGGCCACGCCCCCGACGAGCGCGAGGCCCACGACGGCGAGGCCCAGGCGGGTGGCGCCGGAGCTCGGGCGGATCACTTGGTGCCTCCAGTGGGATCGGTGGCCGTGACGGCGCCGTCCGGCCCGAACTTCCCGGGGACGAAGCCGACGGGGGTGGTGAGGTTCTGCACGATGGTGTCAAACCATCGCCCGTTGCCGAGGTTGTCCGCGAACACCCGCACGAAGGGCGCCAGGCGGACCAGGCCCCGGTCGAGGTTGTCCTGGTTCTTCTTCAGCACCGTCACGACCCCGCGCAGGCGGACCAGGGCCGGCTGCAGCTGGGCGCGGTTCTCGCGGACCAGGGCGACCAGCTGCTCGGACAGCTCGGTGGTGGTGTCCAGCAGGCGGCTGATCGCCTCGCGGCGACGCTGCACCTCCTGCAGGATCAGCGAGCTGTCGCGGAAGAACGCGGTGAGGTCCTGGTCGCGCTCGGCCAGCACCTGGCTGACGCCGCGGGTGCGGGCCAGCAGCGCCGCCAGCTGGTCGTCCCGCGAGGCGATGGTGCGCGACAGGCGGGACAGCCCCTTCAGCGAGTCCTGGACCTCCTCCGGGGTGTCGCGGAAGGTGTCGGCCAGCGTGCTGAAGCTCTTGGCCAGCTGCGCGTCGTCGATCTCGCCGACCGTGGTGGACAGGTCGCGGAACGCGTCCGTGATCTCGAAGGGCGACGTCGTCCGGCTCAGCGGGATGATCGAGCCCGGCTCCATCGTCCCGTCACCGTCCGGGGTGAGGCCGAGGAACTTGCGGCCGAGGACGGTCTTGATCCTGATGTCGGCGCGGGAGCGGTTGCCGAGCTGAGCGTCCTTGACGCGGAAGCGGATCTGGACGCGGTCGCCGGCGAGGTCGACGCCGAGCACCTTGCCGACCTTGACACCGGCGACGCGGACCTCGTCGTTGGGCTTGAGCCCGGCGGCCTCGGTGAACTCGGCCTTGTACTCGTCGCCACCCACGATGCGGTCGATGCTGAACGAGCCGGCGAGCAGCGCGAAGATCGCCAGGATCCCGACGGCGCCGATCACCGTCTTGTTGCGTTCGCGGAAGGGGGTCACTTCGTCGCTCCGTCGATGGGGCCGTAGCTGCCGTTGGCCCGCTTGCATCGTTCGGCCGAGTTCACGAACTGCTGGTCCTCGAGCAGGTTGGTGCCGTCGGGCAGCAGCAGCTGGCCGTCGAACCCGCACAGGTAGAAGTTGAAGAACGACCCGTAGGTCGCGGTGCCGATGATGGTGTCCAGCTTGCCGGGCAGGCGCTGCAGTACCCCGTCGACGATCTCCTTGTTGTCGTCCAGCGTGACGGCCAGCTTGCCCAGCTCGCGGATGTCCTCGCGCAGCGGTCCGCGCACGTCGCGGAGCAGGCCGGCGGTGGCGGAGGTGAGGTCGCTGATGCCGTCGAGGGACTGGCCGATGGCCTGGCGGTCCTCGGCGAACCCTGCGGACAGCCGACGCAGCTGGACGACCAGGTCGGACAGCTCGCTGCCGCGGTCGTCCACGGTGCCCAGGACCTTCTCCATGTTGACCAGCACGCGGCCGACGACCGCGTCGCGGTCGGCGAGGGTGTTGGTGAGGGAGGCCGTTCGGGCCATCAGCGCCTCGAGCGTGCCGCCCTCGCCCTGCAGGGTCTGGATGATCTCGAACGCCGCCTTGTTGACCGACTCCGGGTCGAGCGCCTGGAACAGCGGCCGGAAGCCGTTGAACAGGACGGTGAGGTCGAGGGCGTTGCGGGTCTGCGCCAGCGGGATCGTCGCACCTGCCTTGAGCGCGTCCGCGCTGCCGGTGCCCTCGGTGAGCGCGATGTACCGCTCCCCGACGATGTTGCGGTAGCGCAGTCGCGCGATGGTGCTCTTGGCGACCTCGCGGTCGTCCTCCAGCGAGAACCCGACCATCGCCAGCGCGTCGTCGGTCACCTCGATGCTCGTGACCTGCCCGACGCGGACGCCCGCGATGCGGACCTCGTTGCCCGGCAGCAGGCCGGTGACGTCGCCGAAGACGGCCTTGTACTCCTTGTTGCCGCCGAAGCCGATGTTGCCGATCGTCGTGGCCAGTCCCAGGGTCAGGATGGACGTCACGACGATGAACACGATCAGCTTGACGAGCGCAGCGGAGGTCTTCACCGCAGCCCCACCTCGTTTCCACGTGCCACAGGTCCGAACAGCAGGTAGGCGAGGTCCGGGACCTCGTCCGAGGACACGCCCATGACGGGCCCGATGACCGAGCCCATCACCTGGCGCTGGGCAGCAGGGGAGGACAGGGCCAGCGCGGGGTTCGACACCGCGGCGTTCGACGACGAGGCAGCCGGGTCCTGAGAGGTGTCCGGGCCGTTGGCGTCGTTGTAGCCGTCCTGGAAGTTGATGTCCGGTGCGGTCGGCTCGGCGCCCGGCAGGCCGTAGCACCGCGGTCCACGGTCGTCGCGGTACGCCGGCTCGTCCTTGTCCGGCTGGTAGCCGCCCTGGTCGGTGCCGAACTCGACCGTGATGTGCAGGCCGGGCTGCAGGCCGCCGAAGGTGTCGCCGATGACCTTGCTGCTGCGGGCCAGGCCCTGCGTCAGGCAAGGGAACTCGGGCGAGTACTTCGAGAAGACCTGCAGGGACGGCAGGCTGTCGGCTGCCAGGCGCACGAGCCGGTCCTCGTTGTCGGACAGGATGCCCTCGAGCTCGTTGCTGGAGGTCGCCGTCGTCGTGAGGAAGGTGCTCAGCTGCGGCTCCTCGACCACGAGGTTGCGGCCCAGAGCGCTGAAGTTGTCCAGCAGCGGGATCAGGTCGGGCGTGGCCTGGGTCAGCGTGTCGGCGAAGTCGGCGATGCCGCGGAAGTCCTGCTCGAGCGTCGGCAGCTCGGGGTTGAACTGCTTGAGGTAGTCGTCGACGAGCACGAGGTTCTGGCCGAGGCGGTCACCACGGCCGCGCAGAGCGGACGACAGCGCGTTGAGGGTGACGCTCACGTCCTGCGGGCGCAGCGCCCGCAGGAGGGGGAGGAGGTCGTTGAGCGCCTCCTCCGTCTCCCGCGCCGTCTCGGAGCGGTCCTGCGGGATGACGTCGCCCTCGCGGATCGGCTGGTCGACGGCGTCCGGCGGGATGACGAGGTCGACGAACTTCTCGCCGAACAGCGTCTTGGGCAGCATCCGGGCCATGACGTTGCGCGGGATGAGGTCGACCTTGTCGGGGTCGAGCGCGAGGTCGAGGGTGGCACCGGACCCGTCGGAGGTCACGTCGCGGACCTCGCCCACGATCAGGCCGCGGAGCTTGACGTCGGCCGGTGCGGACAGCTGGTTGCCGACCTTGTCGGCCTTGAGCTCGACCATGACGACGGGCACGAAGGCCTTGGTGTAGAAGGCGATCGTCAGGCCGACCAAGCCGACGATGACGCCCAGGAACGCGACGCCGGTCAGGCGACGCTTCACCGCGGCTGCACGGCCGGGAGCACGGGGGGCGGACATCAGCCGGCGATCCTGACCGTGGTCGTGGCGCCCCAGATGGCGAGCGAGAGGAAGAAGTCGACGACGTTGACGGCGACGATCGCCGTACGGACGGCGCGGCCCACGGCCACGCCCACGCCCGCGGGGCCGCCGCTGGCGTAGTAGCCGTAGTAGCAGTGGATCAGGATGATGATCACCGCGAAGATGAGGACCTTGAGGAAGCTGTAGAGCACGTCGACGGGCGGCAGGTACTGGTTGAAGTACTGGTCGTAGGTGCCGGTCGACTGGCCGTAGAAGCCGGTCGTGATCAGGCGGGCGGCGAAGTACGACGCCAGCAGGCCGATGACGTACAGCGGGGTGACGGCGATGAAGCCGGCGATCATGCGCGTCGTCACGAGGAACGGCAGCGACGGGATGCCCATGACCTCGAGCGCGTCGACCTCCTCGGAGATGCGCATCGCGCCGAGCTGGGC
>JBKJQM010000376.1:0-6652 GCA_046594005.1 Mycobacteriales bacterium | reverse complement strand
CCGGTGAGCAGTGCGTCGTCGTCGACCCCGGCATCGGCGTCGAGGCCCAGCTCGACGAGGTCCTGCGAGAGCACGGCCTGCAGCCGGTGGCCGTCCTGCTGACGCACGGGCACCTCGACCACACGTTCTCGGTCACCCCCGTCTGCGGCGCCAAGGGCATCCCCGCGTGGATCCACCCTGCCGACCGCGACCAGCTGGCGGACCCGGTCAAGTACCTGTCCGCGGGCTCGTCGCAGCTGTTCGGCGGCCGGCTCGAGTGGAGCGCTCCGGACGACGTGCGCCCGCTCGACCCGTCGCAGCCGCTGGAGCTCGCCGGCCTGCGCATCGGCATCGACTTCGCGCCCGGCCACACCGCCGGCTCCGTCGTGTTCCGGCTGCCGGGCGACGAGGAGGGCGGGGAGCCCGCTCCGCCGCTGCTGCTGTCCGGCGACGTCCTGTTCGCCGGCTCCATCGGTCGCACCGACCTGCCCGGCGGCAGCTGGGAGGCGATGCAGGCCTCGCTCGCCGGCGTGATCCTGCCGATGCCGGACGAGACCGTCGTGCTACCCGGCCACGGCCCGTCGACGACGATCGGCCGCGAGCGCGTCGCCAACCCCTACCTGCAGGACCTGCCGAGCGCGCCGCCGTCCCGGGGGCTCTAGTGCCCGGACCGAAGGGGACGTACGACGTCCTGCCCGGCAGCGAGTTCGGCTCGCTGCTGCAGGTGCGCGACGCGCTGCTCGCGCCCGCCGTGCTGGCCGGCTACGCGTACTGCGAGAGCCCCGTGTTCGAGGCGACCGAGCTGTTCGCGCGCGGAGTGGGCGAGAGCACCGACGTCGTCACCAAGGAGATGTTCACCTTCTCCGACCGCGGCGACCGCTCCCTGACGCTGCGCCCGGAGGGCACCGTGGGGGTGCTGCGTGCCGTCCTCGACGCGAACCTCCACAAGGGCCAGCTGCCCGTGAAGCTGCGCTACGCCGGACCGATGTTCCGGGCCGAGCGCCCGCAGGCCGGCCGCTACCGCGAGTTCCAGCAGGTGGGCGTCGAGGCGCTCGGCCTCGACGACCCGGCGCTCGACGCCGAGGTGGTCGCACTGGCCTGGCAGGCGTACGCCGCTCTCGGCCTGACGCAGGTGCGGCTGCTGCTCACCTCGCTCGGCGACGCGGCGTGCCGGCCGGCGTACCGGGACGTGCTCACGGGCTTCCTCGACGGGCTCGACCTCGACGAGGACACCCGGCGGCGAGCCGCCCTGAACCCCCTGCGGGTCCTGGACGACAAGCGGCCCGAGGTCCAGGCGCTGCTGGCCGACGCCCCGCTGATGGTCGACCACCTCTGCGACGCGTGCCGCGAGCACCTCACCGCCGTCACCGCCGGCCTCGACGCGCTCGGCGTGCCGTACGAACCCGCTCCCCGCCTGGTCCGCGGCCTCGACTACTACATGCGCACCACCTTCGAGTTCGTCCACGACGGACTCGGCGCGCAGAGCGCCGTGGGTGGCGGCGGCCGCTACGACGGGCTGGCCGAGCAGATCGGCGGGCCCTCGCTGCCCGGCATCGGCTGGGCGCTCGGCGTGGAGCGCACCACCCTGGCGCTGCGGGCCGAGGGCCTCGAGCCTCCGGCCGAGCCGGCCGCCCAGGTCTTCTTCGTCCCGCTCGGGGCTGCTGCCAAGGCCCGCTCGGTCGCGCTCGTCGGACAGCTGCGGGCAGCCGGCGTGCGCGCCGACCTGGCGTACGGCGACCGCGGCATGAAGGGCGCCATGAAGGCCGCCGACCGCTCGGGTGCGGCGTACGCCGTCGTCCTCGGCGACCGCGACCTCGAGGCCGGCGAAGGACAGCTCAAGGACCTGCGCGAGCACGCGCAGGTCGCGGTTCCCCTCGAGAGTCTTGTCGAACACCTGTTGGAGGAGCTGCTGTGATCCGCACCCACGAGGCCGGGACGCTCCGCGAGGAGCACGCCGGCTCGACCGTCACCCTCACCGGCTGGGTGGCCCGTCGGCGCGACCACGGCGGCGTCGCGTTCCTCGACCTGCGCGACGGCTCGGGCATCGCCCAGGTCGTCGTCCGTGAGAACGACATCGCCCACGACCTGCGCGCCGAGTACTGCGTCCGCGTCGTCGGCGAGGTCCGCGTGCGCCCGGAGGGCAACCGCAACGACGCCCTGCCCACGGGCGCCGTCGAGGTCGACGCGAGCGAGGTCGAGGTGCTGTCCGCGGCTGCCCCGCTGCCGTTCCCGCTCGACGACGACGCCCCGATCGGCGACGAGGTCCGGCTGAAGTACCGCTACCTCGACCTGCGGCGCGCCAGCTCGGCCAAGGCGCTGCGCACCCGGTCGCTGATCACCCGGTCCATCCGTCGCGTCATGGACGAGCGGGACTTCCTCGACATCGAGACGCCGACCCTCACCCGGTCGACACCCGAGGGCGCCCGCGACTTCCTGGTGCCGGTCCGGCTGCAGCCCGGCTCCTGGTACGCCCTGCCGCAGTCGCCGCAGCTGTTCAAGCAGCTGCTCATGGTCGCCGGCATGGAGCGCTACTACCAGATCGCCCGCTGCTACCGCGACGAGGACTTCCGGGCCGACCGGCAGCCGGAGTTCACCCAGCTCGACATCGAGATGTCCTTCCCGGACGAGGAGGACCTGTACGAGCTGACCGAGGCGGTCATGACGCGGATCTGGTCGGAGGTCCTCGACATCGAGATCCCCGCGCCCTTCCCGCGCATGACCTACGACGAGGCGATGCGGCGCTTCGGCGTCGACCGCCCCGACGTCCGCTTCGGAGTCGAGCTCGTCGACCTCACGTCGTACTTCGCCGAGACGCCCTTCCGCGTCTTCCAGGCCGCGCACGTGGGCGCGGTCGTCATGCCGGGCGGCGCGACCCAGCCGCGCAAGACCTTCGACGCCTGGCAGGAGTGGGCCAAGCAGCGCGGCGCCCGCGGCCTGGCGTACGTCACGTTCCTCGAGGACGGCACCCTCGGCGGCCCGGTCGCCAAGAACCTGTCCGAGTCCGAGCGCGAGGGGCTGCGCGAGGCCGTCGGCGCCCAGGTCGGCGACTGCGCGTTCTTCGCCGCGGGCTCCCGGACCGACGCGCTCGCCCTGCTCGGGGCCACCCGGCTGGAGGTCGGCAAGCGGCTCGGCCTGATGGACGCCAACAACGATGTGAATGGCCGCTGGGAGTTCCTGTGGGTCACCGACTTCCCGATGTTCGAGCCCACCGAGAACGGCGGTTGGACCGCCGTCCACCACCCGTTCACCGCCCCGGCGACGAGCCACGTCGACACCTTCGCCAGTGACCCGGCGGACGTGCCGGCGCGGGCGTACGACCTGATCCTCAACGGCACCGAGCTGGGCGGCGGCTCCATCCGCATCCACTCCAGCGACGTGCAGAAGCGGGTCTTCGACGTCATCGGCCTGTCGCCGGAGCAGGCGAGCGAGCAGTTCGGCTTCCTGCTGGAGGCGTTCTCGTTCGGTCCGCCCCCGCACGGAGGCATCGCGTTCGGCATCGACCGCATCGCGGCGATGGTCACCGGGTCCGACTCGATCCGCGAGGTCATCGCGTTCCCGAAGACCGGCGGCGGCGGCGACCCGCTCACGGGCGCCCCCACCCCGATCACCGCCGAGCAGCGCAAGGAAGCCGGCATCGACGCGGTCCCCGAGGCCTGAGCGCTACCAGCGGCCCCGCTGCAGCAGGGGGCCGCTGGTGAAGCGGTGGTCGTCGACGAAGTCCAGCGCGTCGTACAGCGCCCGGCCCGCGTCGTTGCTCGCGTACATCCCGAGGGTCACCAGGTCCTTGCCGTCCTCGAAGAGCTGACGCGTCAGCGCCGCGGTCACCGCCTTCCCGAGCCCCTGACCTCGGGTCTGCGGCGCCACGGCGATCGAGGACAGGTGGCCGACTCCGGTCGCGCCGCTCGTGTCGGCGGCGCAGGCGAGCAGCGCCCCGGACTCGTCCCGTACGCCGACCCACCGGCGCACGCCCTCGTCACCGGGCTGCGCCGACGCCGTCGGTGAGGCCGCGGTCAGCAGGGCCTTGACCGCGAGGTCGTCCTCCACCGGCTCGACGCGCTCCTCGCCTGGCTGCAGCGGGGGAGGAGCGGCCAGCCAGCGGAAGTCCCAGTCGGTGCCCTCCATCCCCACCCAGGCGGGGAAGTGGACCGCCGTGCCGCGCGGGACGGTGATGCGCTGGCGGGGCGGCAGCTCCGGCAGCAGCTCCGCGAGCAGCGCCGCGACGGCGGCCGGCGCCCCGAGGGCCGAGAGGTAGGGCGTGCGCTCCTCCGCGTCGACGCCGATCCACGCCGTGGCGCCCTCGCCGACCCAGCCGCGGAGCAACGGGCGGCGCAGCGAGCCCCGGGCGAACGGGTCGTGCCCGGTCGCCACCAGCACCTCCGCGGCGGAGGCGAGGGGGAAGACGGCCACGTCCCGACGCTACTTCGGTCGTTGCACAGGGCAGGACATGGCTGCACCGCGGCGAACACAGCCCGGGACTCGAGGAGGAACCGCGTGCGTCGTGCGTTGACCGGGACCGTCACCGCTGCCCTGATGGGGCTGGCCTGCTGGGCCGGTGCCCCTGCCGGAGCCGACCCGCTCCCGTACGTCCCGATCGTGCGCCCGTCGCCGTCGGCGTCCCCGACCCCCACCCCGAGCGCGGCGCCGAAGCCCGCCCCGAAGCCGGTGGCGGCCACCGCGGCGCCGGCCGACCGCTGGGCGCTGATCGTCGGGGTCACCAACTACCGCGGCAGCGTGCACGACACGGTCGGCGGCGCCAACGACGCCAGGCTCGTGCGCGACGTGCTGCTCAGGAGCGGCTGGCGCTCCGACCGGATCCGCATCCTCACCGACGAGCAGGCGACCGGTAAGGCCGTGGCGAGCGGCCTCAGCTGGTTGCAGGGCAACAGCAGCTCGAAGACCTTCTCCTTCTTCCACTACTCCGGTCACGTGAAGCAGAAGGACGGCCATGAGTACCTCTGGCCCGTCGACAACGCCTTCATCGCCGACACCGAGGCCGCGCGCGTCCTGAAGGCGATGCGCGGCACCGCCTGGACCGACATCGCGGGCTGCGAGGCCGCCGGCTTCAACGAGGGCATCTCGTCCTCGCGCCACCTGTTCACCGGCTCGTCCAAGCAGACCGAGAAGTCCTACGAGGACACCGGCACCGGCTACTCGGTCTGGACCGGGATGCTGTGGGACGAGGGCCTGCGTCAGAAGGCCGCCGACCGCGACGGCGACGGCGCGGTCAGCGTCAACGAGGCCTTCGAGTACGCCGCGCCGCGGGCGTCCACCTACACCCGCAATCAGAGCCCGCACGGACCGCAGACCCCGCAGCGGGCCGGCGGCAGCGGCACGCTCAACCTCGCGAGGCCGCGCGTCTAGGCCGACGCCGTAGGGTCGCTGCGTGGCAGGCGACTCGCTCTTCGACGCCGCCGAGCAGGAGGCGGCCGACCGGGTTGCCCCGTTGGCCGTGCGGATGCGGCCGCGGACCCTTGACGAGGTCGTCGGCCAGGCCCACCTGCTGGCCCGCGGCGCTCCGCTGCGCCGGCTGGTCGAGGGCGACGCCCCGCTGTCGGTGGTGCTGTGGGGGCCGCCCGGCACCGGCAAGACGACGCTGGCGATGCTCATCGCCCGCACGACGTCCCGCCGCTTCCGCGAGCTGTCGGCGGTCACCGCGGGCGTCAAGGACGTCCGGCAGGTCGTGGACGACGCCAAGCGAGCGCTGGGGGAGACCGGCGCCCAGACGGTGCTGTTCGTCGACGAGGTGCACCGCTTCTCCAAGACCCAGCAGGACGCGCTGCTGCCGAGCGTGGAGAACCGCTGGGTGACGCTGGTCGCCGCGACCACGGAGAACCCGTTCTTCAGCGTCATCTCGCCGCTGCTGTCGCGCTCGCTCCTGCTCACGCTGGAGCCGCTGAGCGACGACGACGTCCGCACGGTCGTACGCCGGGCCCTGGAGGACGAGCGCGGTCTGGGCGGCCAGGTCACGGTCGACCAGGACGCGCTCGACCACCTCGTCCGCCTCGCCGGTGGTGACGCCCGGCGCTCGCTGACCGCGCTGGAGGCGGCCTCGGGGGCCTCGGACCACGTGACCCTCGGGCTGCTCGAGCAGGCCGTGAACCGGGCGGCGGTCCGCTACGACCGCGACGGCGACCAGCACTACGACGTCATCAGCGGCTTCATCAAGTCGATCCGCGGCTCGGACGTCGACGCCTCGCTGCACTACCTGGCGCGGATGTTCGAGGCGGGGGAGGACCCGCGCTTCATCGCCCGCCGGCTGGTCGTCCACGCCAGCGAGGACATCGGCATGGCCGACCCCTCCGCGCTGCAGGTCGCGGTGGCCGCCGCGCAGGCGCTCGAGCTGATCGGGATGCCCGAGGCGCGCCTCAACCTCGCGCAGGCGACCATCCACCTGGCACTCGCCCCGAAGAGCAACGCCGTGCTCGCCGCGGTCGAGACGGCCCTGGCCGACGTGCGCGCCGGCCGTACCGGCACCGTCCCGCCGCACCTGCGCGACAGCCACTACCCGGGCGCGAAGAAACTCGGTCACGGCAGTCACTCCTCTGATGGCCGCGGGGGTTACCGATACCCTCACGACTTCCCGGGACGGGTCGTGGCGCAGCAGTACGCGCCCGACCCGGTCGTGGGGCGGGAGTACTACTCGCCCAGCGGCCTGGGGGTCGAGCGCGTCGCC
>JBKJQM010000300.1:0-2936 GCA_046594005.1 Mycobacteriales bacterium | reverse complement strand
CGACGCGGAGGGGCCTCGCGTCGCGACCCGCCCACCGCGAACGGCTAGGGGGCCTTGACGGTCTGGAGCAGCTTCAGCGTCTCTTCGAGCATCAGGTCGCCGGTGCAGCGGTCGATCGCGTAGCTGTCCTCGTAGTTGACGAACACGTAGCCGCCGGCGGCGAAGCCGAGGCCCTGCTGGCCGACCGGGTTGATCTCGAACGACTGCGGCATGTAGCCGAGCGCGTCGTTGGCCTGGGCCAGCGGGAACGAGATCCGTCCGACGTTCTTCTCCTTGATGGTGTTGGTCCAGTTGGCGAACACCTCGCCGGGCGACGCGGTGAGGATGATGTCGTTGCCGATGCGCGCGGCGGTCGACGGCAGCTCGACGGACTGCGGCGAGGCGGAGATGCACGGCGCGGTCTCGTTCTCGCCGGTGTTCACCACGACGGGCAGCGGGTCGAACTTGCGGTCGAAGAAGCCCGGCGTGCCGAGCGCGTCGAGCGGGACGTTGGTCAGCGCCGAGCGCGACAGCACCTGCGAGACGTGCACGCTGGTGTCGTCGACGGGCCGGCCGGCGCCCACGACCGGGATGAGGTCGGCCAGCTTGGTGCCGATCACGGTGCCCCCGGAGTTGGACAGGTTGCCCAGCCCGGTCATGAAGTGCAGGCCGATGCCGCCGAAGCGGTCCTCGAGGCGCTTCTCGAACAGGCCGACCCAGTCCGGGTGCGCGACACCGTCGTTGTTGCCGACCGACGTCGGGTGAGCGGCGTACGCGCCGAGCGTGGCGATCACCCGCGGGGCGTCGTCCTTCTTGCGCTTGCCGCCCTCCGCGGCGACCGCGCGCAGCCAGCTGATCTGCTGCTCCTCGGCCGAGCGGTAGGTGTCGCGGCGCTCGGAGTTGAACGCACGGGCCTCCTGCTCACCGGTCTCGAGCGTGGCGGCCTCCATCGACAGCACCGCGTCGGTGGCGGTCTTCTTGATGGCCGCGGTCACCTGCGCCATGTACCAGTCCGGCACGAAGCCCCAGCCGCCGATGAAGTCGGGCGCGGCGTGCGAGTGGGTGGCGGCCAGGACGTGCGATCCGGCCGTGACGCCGCGGGCCTTGAGCCTCGGGTCGGCCGCGAGGGCCGCCGCGATCTGCTTGGCACCGCAGTCGGTGCACTTGCTCTTGTAGTCCCACAGCCAGCCCTCGCCGTCCACGACGGTGGTGACGAGGGTCTGCTTCCCGTCGCTGAACGCCGCGCTGCGGACCCACAGGCCGTACGTCGTGTCGAAGGCCTTCACCGGGTTCATCGGACCGAGGCCGAAGCCGCCCTGGTAGATGCAGTCCGGGTTCTCGGGCCACGGCGAGCCGGTGCTGGCGATGCCGTCCAGGGCGTTCAGGCCGTTGGTCGGGACGTCGTCGAGGAAGTGCTCCGACAGGGTGGCGCACTTCGCCATGTCCTTCTCCCAGCGGGCACCGGGGAAGCGGGTCGTGTCGGCGAGGTCCGGCCGCGGTGCGATGGACGTCTTGGCCGCGCCCGCGAGCAGCTGGCCCGCGCCCAGGGTCGCCGGGTCGACCGCCGTGACGGCAGCGGCGGCCGTCGCGGCGTCGCCCCGGGTCGGCGCGGGAAGCGCAGGCGCGCTGCCGACCGGCAGCTCCGGCAGCGGCACGGGGACCGGGGCGAGCCCGATCCCGGCCCAGGCGGCAGACACCATCAGCGTGCCGGTCAGGCCGGCGATCAGGACGGAACGGACGGCGGTGCGCATGAGCAGGCTCCTGGTTCGGGGGTTGCAGGGGGATTTCGCCGCGCAGGCCGCTGCGCCCTGCTGGGTGGTGCCAGACAGCCGCGGGAGCGGCTTGTGACCGGCCACTACCGCACCGTCAGTGCGTCCGCGTTCGTCTCCCCGTAGGCGTCCCGGACGGCTCCGGCGGCCACCACCGCGGAGTCGCCGGGAGACAGGTCGGTGTCGGCCACCCACCGCCCGTCGACCAGGCGCGCGTCGACCTGCTGCACCTCGCCGTCGGCGCGGGTCACGGTGACCACCGCGGCGGCCGCGGACGCGGTCTGCGCCCAGGGCCGGAACGAGCAGGTGCGGCAGAAGGCGCTGCGGCCGTCGCTGTTCTTGTCGTCGCGGATCGTGCGGAACGCCGAGGCGTAGGAGCGCGGGTACCGGCTGTCCGGCACCCGGAAGGACACGTCGCCGCCGTCGACCCGGCCGTCGGTGACCTGCACGCCGGTCCACGGCGTCACGCGGAACGGCGCGGACGTCAGGGCGTACGGCGCGTCGACCCCGGTGGTGCGGGACACGCCGTCGACGACGAAGCGGTAGGTGCCGGACGGCGTCGAGCCCAGACGGGCCGGGAAGGCGTCGTAGGCCTCGAAGCCCGCGGTCCACAGCCACTCCTGGCGGCCGGTCGTGGTGTCGGCGACGCCCTGCACGCCCTGGGGGAAGGCGACCTGGGTCTGCACCTCGCCGGTCGCGTCGGCGAAGGGCGTCCACCGTCGGTCGACCTGCCGCTCGACGCGCACGACGGGGTTGTCGACGGCGTTGCTGACCCAGCCCAGGGACCTGCAGCGCTTCGGGGCCGCGACGTTCACCTGGCGCGGCGGCAGCAACGCCGTCGACAACCCCGTCGTGCGCGTCGAGCGCTCGGTGCGCGGACGGTGGACGGCCTTCGCCGACGCCTCCGGCGAGGTGCAGACGCAGGTCGCCTTCCCGAAGGGCGTGCAGGGCGTGGCGGACACCTCCACCGGACGCCAGGAGTGGTTGTGGACCGCCGGCTTCGAGGCGTACGACGCCTTCCCGGCGCGGCTCGGCTCGACCCCCGCGGGCACCTACCGCTTCGTCGTCCAGGGCGTGTCCCGGACGACCGGGAAGGACGCTCCGTACACCCTGCGGTCCACGCCGTTCCGGGTCACGCCGTGGACAGGTGTGCAGGCCACGGACGGCGCCGTCGACAGCGGCGGCGAC
>JBKJQM010000270.1:0-6525 GCA_046594005.1 Mycobacteriales bacterium | reverse complement strand
GAACAACCGCGACATCGCCAAGCAGTTGTTCATCAGCGAGAACACCGTGAAGAACCACATCCGCAACATCCTGGAGAAGCTGCAGCTGCACTCCCGGATGGAGGCCGTGGTCTACGCGGTGCGCGAGAAGCTCCTCGAGATCACCTAGGACCTGCAGGACGTACGCACGGCCGGCCCCCTCAGGGGAGCCGGCCGTCGTCGTTGCGCCCCCACACCACTGATCATCCGCAGCATCCGTGCGTACAGCAGCTCAGTGCAGGGCCTCTTGCGCACCGATGCTGCGGATGATCAGCGAGGGGGCTACGGGACGTGCGCCCACACGACCATGTCGACGCGCTCGGTCGACCGCGGCGCCGCCCGGACCGCACGGGCCACGCCCTCCCGTACGAAGCCCGCCTTCCCGGCCGCCCGCTGCGAGGCCAGGTTCGCCACGTCGGTGAGCAGCTCGACACGGGGCAGCCCCAGCGCCTCGACGCCCCACGCGGCGTGCAGCTGCGCCGCCCGCCCGGCCACCCCCCTGCCGCGGGCCCAGGGCGCCGTCCAGTAGCCGACCTCGCCGATCCCGCCGCGCAGCGACAGCCCGACCGCCCCCAGCAGCTCGCCGGTCGCGGCGTCGGTGACGGCGCAGTTGGCGACCGTGCCCTCCGCCCACTCCGCCGGGACGATGCCGTCGACGTAGCCCGCGGCGGCCTCGAGCGTGTACGGCACGGGCACCGGGAGCCACCGGGCGGTCTCCGGGTCGTCGCAGGCGCGGGCCACGTCGGCCGCGTCGGAGGACCGCCACCGGCGCAGCGTCACCACCCCGTCGCTGCGCTCGCCGTACGGCGGCAGCCGGGCCGTGTCCCCCTCCGGGTCCGCCGGCAGCCGGCTGGCGAGCCAGCAGTCGACGTGCCGACCGCGGTGCGACAGCCCGCTGCGCATGACTCCCTCTCCGCGGAAGCCCGCCTTCTCGGCCGCCCGGCGGGAGCCCCAGTTGGACGGCTCCGCGTGCCACTCGATCCGGGCGGCCGACAGCTCCGCGAACGCCCAGCGGCACACGGCGCCCAGCGCCTGCGGCACCACGCCGCGCCCGCGCGCCGCGGCGATGCACCAGCAGCCGACGTCCCACACACCGGGCTCGGCCAGCGGACGCAGCGCGACGTTCGCCAGGACCTCCGAGGTCGTGCTGTCGCAGACGGCCCAGGTCAGGTCCTTGCCCGTCGCCCAGCCCTCGGGCGTGACCTCCGCGACGTAGGACCGGGCGTGCTCGGGGAGGTACGGCACGGGGACCGACGTCCAGCGCGCGATGTCGGGGTCCGAGCCCGCGGCCAGCAGCACCGGCTCGTCGCCGGCCTGCCACGGGCGCAGGCGCAGGCTGCCGGCAGTGATCTCGGTGGGCTCCACCCCACCCATCCTGCAGGGGCACGCGCCCCCGTCGCCAGGCGTTTCCCGCCTACGATCGTGACCGACGTCAAACGAAGAGGTGCACGTAGTGGTCCTGCAGAAGCTCCTGCGCGCCGGCGAGGGCAAGATGGTCCGCCGGCTGAAGTCGATCTCCGACGCGGTCAACAACGTCGAGGAGGACTTCCTCGCGATGACCGACGCGGAGCTCCGCGCCGAGACCGACGTGTTCCGCCAGCGCCTCGCCGACGGCGAGACCGTCGACGACATCCTGGTGGAGGCCTTCGCGGTCGCCCGTGAGGGCGCCCGCCGCACCCTCGGGCAGCGCCACTTCGACGTCCAGGTCATGGGCGGCGCCGCCCTCCACATGGGCAACATCGCCGAGATGCGCACCGGCGAGGGCAAGACCCTCACCTGCGTGCTCCCGGCCTACCTCAACGGCCTGTCCGGCAAGGGCGTGCACGTCGTCACCGTCAACGACTACCTGGCCCGCCGCGACGCCGAGTGGATGGGCCGCGTCCACCGCTTCCTCGGCCTGTCCGTCGGCGTCATCCTCGCCAACGAGCGGCCGGACGTGCGCCGCCCGTCGTACGCCTGCGACATCACCTACGGCACCAACAACGAGTTCGGCTTCGACTACCTGCGCGACAACATGGCGTGGAGCGCGGAGGAGCTCGTCCAGCGCGGCCACCACTTCGGGATCGTCGACGAGGTCGACTCGATCCTCATCGACGAGGCCCGCACCCCGCTCATCATCAGCGGCCCGTCCGACCAGGCGACCAAGTGGTACGCCGAGTTCGCCCGCATCGTGCCGCGCCTGGTAAAGGACGTGGACTACGAGGTCGACGAGAAGAAGCGCACCGTCGCGATCACCGAGTCCGGCGTCGAGAAGGTCGAGGACCAGCTCGGCATCGAGAACCTCTACGAGTCGATCAACACCTCGCTGGTGGGCTACCTCAACAACGCCCTGAAGGCGCGCGAGCTCTACCGCAAGGACAAGGAGTACGTCGTCATGAACGGCGAGGTGCTCATCGTCGACGAGCACACCGGCCGCGTGCTCGCCGGCCGCCGCTACAACGAGGGCATGCACCAGGCCATCGAGGCCAAGGAGAGCGTGGCGATCAAGGACGAGAACCAGACCCTCGCCACGATCACCCTCCAGAACTACTTCCGCCTCTACGAGAAGCTCGGCGGCATGACCGGCACCGCGGCCACCGAGGCCGCGGAGTTCAGCCAGACCTACGACCTCGGCGTGGTCGAGATCCCGACCAACCGCGACCCGAAGCGGGTCGACGAGGCCGACGTCGTCTACAAGAGCGAGCCGGCCAAGTACGACGCCGTCGTCGAGGACATCGCCGAGAAGCACGAGGCGGGCCAGCCGGTCCTCGTCGGCACGATCTCGGTCGAGAAGAGCGAGTACCTCTCGCAGCTGCTGCACAAGCGCGGCATCCCGCACGAGGTCCTCAACGCCAAGCACCACGAGCGCGAGGCCACGATCGTCGCGCAGGCCGGCCGCAAGGGGGCCGTCACGGTCGCCACCAACATGGCCGGCCGCGGCACCGACATCATGCTCGGCGGCAATCCCGAGCACATCGCCGCCGACGAGCTGCGCAGCCGCGGGCTGTCGCCGGTCGACAACCCCGAGGAGTACGAGGCCGCCTGGCCCGAGGCTCTCGAGCGCGCAGCCAACTCCGTCAAGACCGAGCACGACGAGGTCGTGGAAGCCGGTGGCCTGTACGTCCTCGGCACCGAGCGCCACGAGTCCCGCCGCATCGACAACCAGCTCCGTGGCCGCTCGGGCCGCCAGGGCGACCCGGGCCTGTCCCGCTTCTACCTCTCGCTCGGCGACGACCTGATGCGCCTGTTCAACGCCGGCGCCGTCGAGATGATCATGGATCGGCTGAACATCCCGGACGACGTCCCGATCGAGTCCAAGATGGTCAGCCGCGCGATCCGGTCCGCCCAGACCCAGGTCGAGGCGCAGAACTTCGAGATCCGCAAGAACGTCCTGAAGTACGACGAGGTCCTCAACCGCCAGCGCACCGTCATCTACGACGAGCGCCGCAAGGTCCTCAACGGCGCCGACCTGCACGAGCAGCTGGCGAACATGGTCGACGACGTCATCGAGGGCTACGTCTACGGCGCGACCTCCGAGGGCTACCCGGACGACTGGGACCTCGACCAGCTGTGGACCGCGCTGCGCACGCTGTTCCCGATCAGCATCCCGGTGGACACCTACGACACCGACCGGGCCGGCCTGACGTCCGGCCAGCTCATCGAGGACGTGCAGGAGGACGCGAAGCGGGCGTACGTCGTCCGCGAGGCCTCCCTCGGCATCGCGCCCAGCGGCGAGCCGGTCATGCGCGAGCTCGAGCGCCGGGTGCTGCTGTCCGTGATGGACCGCCACTGGCGCGAGCACCTCTACGAGATGGACTACCTCCAGGAGGGCATCGGCCTGCGCGCGATGGGCCAGCGCGATCCGCTGGTCGAGTACCAGCGCGAGGGCTTCGACATGTTCAACGCCATGATGGAGGCCATCAAGGAGGAGGCCGTCGGCTTCCTGTTCAACGTCGAGGTGCAGACCGAGCAGCCGGCCGCCGGCCTGGTGCCGCCGCCCGAGCAGCTCAGCGACCTCATCGCCACCGGTCCCGGCGAAGCGGCCGGCGAGGTCGTCGTCGAGCACCTGCACGCGACACCGCCCCCTACCGGCGAGGCTCCCGCCGCGCCGCCCCTCGAGCAGACCTTCGCCGCGACGCCGGGCGCGCCGGCAGAGGCGCAGCCCGTCGAGCCGGTCGGTGTGGCCGGGTCGCCGGTGCCGTCCGCGGCGCCGACCGCCACGGTCGAGGAGCCCTCGCTGGACGTCGAGCGCCCCGCGCTGCCGACGCCGGTCGCCGGCCCGGGTGCCGGTCAGCCCCAGGGCGTCGCCCCGGCGGCAGATCCCGTCGCCCCCGTGGCTCCTCCTGCGCCGGCCGCTCAGGCCGCTCCGGCTGCCGGGCTGCCGGAGGGCTTCGGTCGGCCCGACCGCCCGCAGCAGCTGAACTACACCGGCCCGGCGTTCGACGGCGCGCCCGGCTCGACCGGCGTCACGACCTCGAGCGGCCCCGGTGGCACGGGCGTGACGACCGGCGGCGCGCAGAACCGCAACGAGCTGTGCGCGTGCGGCTCGGGCCGCAAGTACAAGCGCTGCCACGGGGACCCGCGCCACAGCTGATCGCCCGACGCAGAAGGCCCCGACCGGTCCGGTCGGGGCCTTCGCGCTGCCCGGGACTAGATGCCGGCGACCTCGGTGCAGCACCAGCGGCCGCCGATGCCCTCGAGCCGCAACGCGAACGCGGCCGCCCGCGCTCCGCGCTGCACCGTGGCGCAGACCTCCGCCACACCGTCAGGCCGCTCCTGCACGTGGACGCTGCGGACGGCTCCGGTCGCCGGGCGGGTGCCGGTCGGGCGCGGCCGGCCGTGGACCACCTTCTCCAGCTCGGCGAACAGCTCCGGCGTGGTGCTGCGCTGGAGCTGGCTGACCGGCCGCACCCCGGACAGCACCTCGAGCAGTCCCTGCACCAGAGCGCGCGCCACCGGTCGCGCCGGCGGCAGGTCGCGCACCGGCGTACGCGCCGTGGACGCGTCCTCGTCCTCGTCGGGCAGTGCCGGCACCAGGCGCAGCGGCGCCAGCGAGCGCAGCGGCCCGAGGGGGGCCCGCACGGAGTCCGGCACCAGCGCCAGAGCGGGTGCGGCGAGCTCGTCGTCGTACGGCGGCTCGCACACCGGCACCGGCAGCAGCCGCAGTACCGGGAGGGACTGCGGGGGGACCAGCGCAAGGGGCTGCTCGGACGAGGGAAGGGACATGGAGGTCTCCGGGGTCGGGGTGGTTTCGGGGGTCAGGGCGAGGAGGGACCGGCGCCGCCTGCGGCGGGCGGTGCGAGGGAGGTGCCGGGGCGCAGCAGGTCGGGGTCGTCGCCGACGGCGTCGCGGTTGGCCGCCCACCAGGCCGGCCAGGCGCGGGCGACCTCGCGGTCGGTCGGCTCGGCGTCGCCGGCGGCCCGCAGCGACCGCTCTGCCAGGTCCCACAGCGTGTCGCCGGGCCGGACGACGACCGCCTGCTGCGCAGCGGGAGCCGGTGCGGACGCCGCCGGAGCGGGCCAGTCGAGGTCGGACGCCGGGGGGGCCGGGGCGGTCCAGTCCAGGCTCGCGGCGACAGCAGCGGCGGGCGGGGCGGCAGGACCGGTCCCGGCTGCGGAGGCGGGGGAGGCGCCGAGGACCCCGGCGGCGACGGTGAGGCCGAGGGCCACCTCGACCGCGCGGCGGACGGTGGCCGGGGCGATGCGCCGCGTGACGGCGGTGCAGGCCAGGCCGGCGAGACCGGGGAGCCGCCCGGCCAGGGTCAGCAGCACGGTGAGCAGCAGCCAGCCCGCGAGCAGCCAGGCCAGGAGCGCCAGCGCCGACACGAGCGGCTCCGTCGGGTCGGCGGCGCTGCTCGGGGAGCGGAGGTCGTCCAGTGCCTGCAGCGGCGACGGCGCCGCCAGCAGGAGGGCCGCCGCGGCGACGGCCAGACCGGCGACGGGTCGGCGGGGACGTCCATCCACGGTGCGCTCTCCCATCGTTGCCTGCGTTTGACGTTGTTTGCGTTTGTACGCTGCCAGTTAAGGCTCGTCAAGGCACGTTGCGCAGCCGGGTAGCGACGGGGGAGGGTGGCCGCATGCGGTGGCAGGGACTGTTCGACGACCTGGAGGCCCAGTTCGACGCCGCCGAGGCTGCCGAGCTCGCCGGGGAGGTGGCCGAGCGGACCCGGCGCGAGGCCGCGCTGCTGCGACTGGTCGACCGCCTGCGCCCGGCGGTGGGTCAGCCGGTGACCGTGCACGTTCCGGGCGCCGGCCCGCTGCGCGGACAGCTGCGGGACTGCGGCAGTGACTGGTTGCTGCTCGAGGAGGCGGCCGGTCGCGAGCTGCTGATCCCCCTCTTGGCGGTGCTGGGCGTCGGCGGCCTCGGCGCGCGAGCGGCGACCACGGACGGGGAGGACCAGGTCGCGAAGCGGCTGGACCTGCGGTGGGCGCTGCGGGGGCTGGCCCGCAGCCGTTCGGGCGTCGCGCTCGGGCTGGTCGACGGATCGGTCCTGAGCGGGACCCTCGACCGCGTCGGAGCCGACCACCT
>JBKJQM010000047.1:0-8747 GCA_046594005.1 Mycobacteriales bacterium | reverse complement strand
GCGGCGATGCCGGTCGAGCCGTTGTTGAACGGCGCGTGGCCGGCGTATGTCACGACGTTGCGGCCCGGCGTGGCCGGCAGCGCGACCGTCTTCTCCGGTGCAGCCGCCGAGCCGGTGACCGTGGCGGCAGCCGGCAGCTGGCCGGCGGCGGCGAGCACGAGCGCGCCGGCACCCATGCTGAGCCAGGCGCGACGGGAGCGGGACAGCGGCACGGGATCCTCCGGCAGACGACGACGGCCGCGGACGTCCCGAGGTCACCCGCATCGTATCGGCCGCACGCGCGATCCGCGCCCGTGGTCGCGCCGGGCCGCACGCCCCCCGGTCCACCTGTGCAGACCGCCCGGCACTGTCCGGCATCCGACAGCGCAAAGGCTGTCAGAGCAGCCCATCTCGCCCGACACTCGGCGCAGGGCAAGCGCGGCGACAGCGCCGCCTGTCGCACACACCAGGGGGAACCATGCACCATGCCCGTGCCCGTGCTCGAGTCATCCGCGGCCTCGTCGCCGCCGTCATCACCGTCACCGCCAGCGGCCTGGCCGTCGCGGTCGGGATCGGGACCGCTTCGGCGGCCACGTGCCCGACCAAGTGCTACTCCGCCGTGCTCGGACCGGCGCAGTACACCGCCGGCTCCACGCTCGTCTTCCGCGCGACACTGACCAACGAGACAACGCCCGGGGGACAGCTCGTCGGCTCGGTGGACATCACGCCGCCGAGCGGCTACACCGTGACCCACGTCGACCAGCCGGCGCGCGGCCGCGCCGCTGTCGTCGGCAACGTGATCACGTTGCGCGAGCTCGGCCTGGCCGGCGGGCAGTCGGCGACGTACACGTGGACGGCGCAGACCCCGACCGCCCCCGGGGCGGCGAGCTGGGGCCTGCAGGCCAAGCAGTCCAACGACTTCCGGGGCACCGGCAACGACGTGACCCTCGACCCCGCCACCAGCTCCACGACCACCACGGGGGGCAGCCGAAGCACCGCCGACTGCACGTCCGGATCGGTGTCGTGCGGCACGAACTTCATCGACTACAGCCGGCCCAGCAGCGTCTCGACGGGCACCTCGGTGAACGAGGCGGTGTGGCTGGTCGGCACGACGAGCTTCCCCGCCACGACGTCGACCGGCGGACAGGCCTATTCGATGGCGGCGCCCGGGACCCCGGACGACCTGTGCCTGCTGCGCGCGTGCACCTTCCAGATGAACATCGACGACATCCCGGCGACGTACGCCGGACGACCGGCCACCCTCACGCTGCTCTGCCACGTGTCGCACTGCACCTCGGGCTACGTGCCGCTGCTGTTCAAGGACGACGGGACGACCGTGAGCCCGCTGCCGCCGTGCGCCGTCGCGCTCGGTGCGACCTGCTTCACCACCGCCCGTGACGCCGCGGGCAACCTCGCGATCACGGTGAGCAACCTCGGTCCGGGGGATCCGAAGATCGCGGGTTAGACATCACCTGAACCGCGTTCTTCCGCCAGGAGGCGGCGGGCCGAACCTGGTCCGCCGCCTTCGTGGTCGTCAGGCCGGGCTCAACCGAGGAGCCGCAGCAAGCGGGGGCACGCGCGGCAGCGGCACCCGGGGCGGCTCGCTCACCCGGACCACGCCGAGCCCCGCCAGCAGCCGGGCGCTCTCCTGAGCCGCCGTCCCCGGGTCGCACCCGTCGTGCAGGGCGAGGGCGTGCAGTGCCTGCAGAGTGAGCGCGATCTCGTAGTCGGCGCCTCGCTCGCGGCCGGCGGTCAGGGAGGTCTCGAGCGCCACCCGGGCGCCCTGGAGGTCCCCCGTGCCCAGGTGGCACCAGCCCGCGAGCCGACGCAGAGCCGGCGCGTGCTGTCCCGCCGCCCGCGGCGTGGTGCCGGCGTCCTGCAGGGCGGCCCTCGCGATGCGCGGGCGCGCCTCGGCGTACCGGCCCTGGAGCACGAGCGACTCGGCGACCCGCACGTCGACCTCGAGCAGCTCCCCGCGCGCACCCGACGCCGTGAAGTCGGCGGCGGCGGCCGCCAGCAGGGTCGCCGCCTGCTCGAACCGGCCGTCCCGGGCGGCAAGGCGCCCGAGGTTGCTGGCGGCGAACGCCATGCTCGCCCGGTCCCCCGCCGCGGTCCAGATCCGCTGCGCTCGCGTCAGCAGCGCTTCCGCCTCGTCCAGACGTCCCTGGTCACAGCGGATCTCACCGATGTTGGCCATGCTGATCGCGGCGTTGACGCTGTCCCCGATCTGCAGCCACGCCGCCTGGCTGCGCTCGTACAGCGCGACGGCGTCGTCCCACTGCCCCCGCCAGTACGCCTTGGCCCCGAGGTTGTTGAGCACCACCCCCTGCCCCCACAGGTCGTCCAGCTCCAGGTAGAGGGCCAGCGCCCGGTCGCCGTAGCCCACCTGCTCGATCCGGCCGAGGACGAGCAGCGCTGTGTCGATGAGGGAGTAGGCGTGCGCGAGCGCGTCCTTGTCCTGCGCCTGCTCCGCCTCGTCGATGCAGCGGGTGGCCCAGGTCACCACGCGAGACCAGCGCCCCTCGTCCTTGGCCAGCGAGGCGAACGCCACCGCCACCTGGGCCCGGGCGCGAGCCGCTTCCTGTCCGTCCACGTCCGCGACCGCCCGCTGGGCCCGGGCCAGCCACTTCGCCGCCGCGCGGAAACGGCCAGTTCGCTGCCGCGTCGTGCCCTGCTTGAGCAGCAGCCGGGCCTCCGTCACCGGGTCCTGCGGCACGAGTCGGTGCGCTGCGCGGTAGGCCGCCGCCGCCGCCGGGAACTCGCCCAGCCGGCAGCGCACGTCACCGAGGCTCTCCAGCACGGCGGCCCGCTCCGCGGCAGGCCGCCCCTGCTGCTCGGCTGCGGCCAGCGCCCGCCCGTAGAGGTCGGCCGCCTCGACGTTGGCGTACTCCGCCCGCGCCTGCTCAGCCGCGACCTGCGCATAGCGCCAGGCCTTGTCGTAGCAGCGGGCGTGGAAGAAGTGCAGGGACAGCAGGCCGGCCGTGTGCGCGGCCTCGTCAGCCTGCTCGAGCGTCTGCTCGAGCGCCTCCCCGACCGCCGCATGCAGCTCGCGGCGCAGCCGGAAGGGCAGCGTCTCGTACGCGCCGTCGCGCAGCAGGGCCTGCCGGAACCGCAGCCGGCCGCCGTCCTTGAACACGAACTCGTCCAGCCGCTGCCAGGCGGGATCGTTCGCCGCCGGCAGGCTCCCGGCCAGCACGTCGCAGGCCAGCGCGTGCTCGAAGCTCGACCCCAGCACCGACAGCCGCCGCAGTAGCGAGCGGTCCGCAGCGGGCAGGCAGTCCAGGCGTGCGACGACGACCGCCTCGAGGGAGTCGGGCAGGACAGAGGTCCCGCACGAGGTCGCGGCCGTGGCCACCAGCTCCATCAGGAACAGCGGGTTCCCGCCCGACCGCTCGGTCAGCGCGGCCAGCTCGTGCGGTGCCAGCGGGCGCGCCTCGCTCAGCGCCTCGGCGAGCTCGACGAGCGCGACGCCGGCGAGCGGCGCCGGCCGCAGCACCTCGATGTCGGGACCCGGCACCGGCCAGAAGCCGCTGGGGACGTCCCTGCGCGTCACGCAGACGAGCCAGGGACGGTCGGCCAGGTCGTGGGACAGGTGCCGGATCAGCTCTCCCGTCGGGTCGTCCATCCACTGCGCGTCCTCGACGACGATCACGGTGGGGGTGCGCAGCAGCAAGGCCAGCAGCTGCGCGCAGGTGTCCTGCATCCGCCGCCGGCGGGCCTCGGCGTCCAGACGATCGATCTCGGGAGTGGGCGCCAGGGCGGCACCGAGGGGCGCCGCCAGCAACGGCGCCCAGGCGAGCAGCTCGGGTGCCCGCTCGGCCAGCAGCTTCAGCAGGACCCGGCCGACCTCCTCCGCCGTCACGTCGCCCGGCAGGGCGAGCGCACCGCGCAGCAGGGAGCCCAGCGCAGACCAGGGCGTCAGGGCGTCGTACGGCTGGCAGCCCACGCGCACGACCCGCATGTCTGCGGCGAGGGCGACCAGCTCGTCGACGAGCCGTGACTTGCCGATGCCAGCCTCGCCCACGAGGGCGACGAGCCGGCCGCGGCCGCTCGTCGCGGACGCCAGCCCGGTACGCAGGACCAGCAGCTCCGCGGTCCGCCCGACCAGCGGTGGGCACGTGGTCGCCGTGGCGCCCGTGCGGTCGCGGACCTGCCCCACGGCTGCCGCGCGGACCGGCGCGCTCTTGCCCTTGACGCGGAAGGGCTCGAGCGGCCGGGTGTCAAACGCGACCGCGGTGCGTGCCAGGACGTCCTCGGTGGCCAAGAGCTCACCGGCCGCGGCGTGCGCCATGACCCGGGCCGCCAGGTTCACCGCATCCCCCATCACGGTGTAGGTGCGGCGATAGGACGGTCCGATCTCGCCCGCGAAGACGTGGCCCGCGTGCACGCCCACCCGCAGGTCCAGCACGCGGTCGTCCGCGAGGACCTCGCGCAGGGCCAGGAGCAGCAGCTCCTCGTCCCGGCCGCGAGAGACCGGCGCACCGGAGGCCAAGAGCAGCTTGCCGCCGTCCTGGTCGACGTCCGAGCCGAGGAAGCAGACCCCGTAGCGGTCGGCCGCGCGCTGCACGTCCTGGACGAGACGGTGCAGCTCGGCCGCCATGGCCTGCGCCCCGGCATCGGCGAGCAGCGCGTCGGTGCCGTCGAAGTGCACGAAAGCCACCGTCACCGCCTTGTGCTCGCACTCGACGGCGCCCGTCACCAGGTGCTGGCGGAGGGCGACCGGCAGGCAGTCGCGCACGTCCACGTCCGGCTGCTCCGCAAGGTCGGACCTGCCCGGCGGCCGGCCGGCCGGTGCGCGGCGCAGCAGCATCCCAGGCCCCTTGCAGCCACCCAGGACACCGGGCGGGAGCGCCGCAGCGGTGGCCGGGCTGACGAGGATCTCCCCGGCGCCGGCCGCAGCCTCCAGCCGCACCGTCTCCGACGCGGCCGGGCCGGCGATGATCAGCTCGCGGTGTGAGGCGCCGACCAGGAACACGTCGAAGGCCCCGCTGTGCACGCCGATCGACATGCGCAGGACGACCCGGGTCCCGAAGCACTCCACCACGCCGGTCGCGCGCAGGCGGGCCTGCATCTCGAAGGCCGCCCGGCAGGCGTTCGACTCGTGTCCGGGCCCGGTAAACAGCAGCAGCAGAGCGTCCCCACCGAACTTCAGCAGGCCCGCCCCGTTGTCGTAGGCGACGTCCAGGAGGCGCTCGAAGCAGGTGCCGATGGTCTCGCTGAGCACCTCGGCCCCGACCCTGCCCTGCCGGGCCAGCCGCTCGGACAGCCGGGTGAACCCGGAGATGTCGACGAAGGCCACCGTCCCGTCGACGGTGCGGCTCGTGCGCTCGGGTGACTCGGCCAGCCACTCCAGGAGCAGACGTGGCACGTAGGGCCGCGCCGCCTCTGCCGCCGTCGCCTGCCCGGGCATGTCCCCCAGCTCACCTGCACGCGCTGAGCGCCGCTGCGCGCCCACCCGTCCGGACTCTAGGTCGGCGGCGACGCGCCGGCGGACGCCGCGGGCTGTCCAGATCGCGACAGCCGACGCGGATCGGCTACTCCCACTCGATCGTGCCGGGCGGCTTGCTCGTCACGTCGAGCACGACCCGGTTGACCTCGCGCACCTCGTTGGTGATGCGGGTCGAGATGGTGGCGAGGACGTCGTACGGGATGCGCGACCAGTCCGCCGTCATCGCGTCCTCCGACGAGACGGGGCGGAGGACGACGGGGTGGCCGTACGTCCGCCCGTCGCCCTGCACTCCCACCGAGCGCACGTCGGCGAGCAGCACCACGGGGCACTGCCACACGTCGCGGTCGAGGCCCGCCGCGGTGAGCTCCTCGCGGGCGATGGCGTCGGCCTCCCGGAGCAGGTCGAGCCGCTCCTGCGTGACCTCGCCGATGATGCGGATCCCGAGGCCGGGCCCGGGGAACGGCTGGCGCCAGACGATCGCCTCCGGCAGGCCGAGCTCGACGCCGACCCGGCGGACCTCGTCCTTGAACAGCGTCCGCAGCGGCTCGACCAGGTCGAACTGGAGGTCGTCCGGGAGGCCGCCGACGTTGTGGTGGCTCTTGATGTTGGAGGTGCCGGCGCCGCCGCCGGACTCCACGACGTCCGGGTACAGGGTGCCCTGCACCAGGAACTGCACGGCCTCGTCGGACTCGTCGACGATCGCGCGCGCCTCCTGCTCGAACACGCGGATGAACTCGCGACCGATCGCCTTGCGCTTGGCCTCCGGGTCGGTGACGCCGGCCAGCGCGGTGAGGAACTGGTCGGCCACCGAGGCGACGCGCAGCTGCACCCCGGTGCTCGCGACGAAGTCCTTCTCGACCTGCTCGGCCTCTCCCTTGCGCAGCAGTCCGTGATCGACGAAGCGGCAGGTGAGCTGGTCGCCGACAGCGCGCTGCACGAGCGCAGCAGCCACGGCCGAGTCGACGCCGCCGGACAGCCCGCAGACGACGCGCTTGTCGCCGACCTGCGCGCGGATGCGCTCGACCTGGTCGTCGACGATGTTCACCATCGTCCAGGTCGGCCGGCAGCCGGCGCCCTCGAGCAGGAAGCGCTCGAGCACCTCCTGGCCGTGCTCGCTGTGCAGGACCTCGGGGTGGAACTGCACGCCGTACAGCCCGCGTGCGGTGTCCTCGAACGCCGCGACCGGCGTCTGCGGGGTCGAGGCCGTGACCGTGAACCCCGCGGGCGCCTCGGACACCGCGTCGTTGTGCGACATCCAGACCGACTGCGCGCCCGGCAGGCCGCTGAACAGCACGCCCGGGTCGACGACGGCCAGCGCGGTGCGGCCGAACTCGGCGGTCCCCGTACGGGCGACGGTGCCGCCGAGGGAGGCCGCCATCGCCTGGAAGCCGTAGCAGATGCCGAACGTCGGGACGCCGGTGTCGAAGAAGCCGGGCGAGATCTGCGGGGCGCCCTCGGCGTAGACCGACGAGGGGCCGCCGGACAGGATCACCGCCTTCGGCGCCCGCGCGCGGATCTCCTCGGCGGTGATCGTGTGCGGGACGATCTCGGAGTAGACGTGGCACTCGCGCACACGCCGGGCGATCAGCTGCGCGTACTGCGCCCCGAAGTCCACGACCAGGACGACGTCGGCGTCTGCGGCGGGCGGCGATGCGGGGGCGGTCACCTCCCAGAGGCTACCGAGGCGCCCGCACCGCTTCGGACGGCCGAGCAGGAACCCGGGCAACGGTGGCGAAGGGTGCAGCACCCAGCACCGAACCGCCCGAGGAGAACCGTGCGCCTGTCCCGCCGGACCGCCGCTGCCGCCGCGCTCGTCGTCTGCACCGCCGGGCTTCCCGCCCTGGCCGCGACGACCGGCCCCGCCGCCGCGTCCCACACCGCCTTCACACCGCCCGTCGCGCTGCTCGACGACAGCGGCGCGTCCACCCTGGGCGCCGAGCCCTCGATCGAGGTGGACAGCAAGGGCGAGGTCTACGTCAGCGCGCCTGCGGGCGTGCCCAGCGGCGGCTGCCCGTTCTGGAACGTCCACCCGGACCGCCTGAACGCCGACGGGCTCCCCTACGACTACCGCGGCACCATCGACACCGACCACGTCGGCGTGGGCGGCGGCGACTGCGACATCTCCATCACGCCGGCCACCGTGCCGACCGCGGCGTACGACCAGGTGTCCGTCACGAGCCTGTCGCTGGCCAACCTGACCAGCAACGTCACCTCCGACGGCGGCCAGACCTTCTTCCCGGTCGCGAACAACGCCAGCCAGCAGGTCTTCGGCGTGGACCGCCAGTGGCAGGCCTCGGATCCCGGCCTCGACCGCCACTACCTGTCCGTGCACGACCTGGCGACCACCAACATCCAGG
Source organism: Mycobacteriales bacterium (assembly GCA_046594005.1). Classification (GTDB taxonomy): domain Bacteria; phylum Actinomycetota; class Actinomycetes; order Mycobacteriales; family SCTD01; genus SCTD01. The sequence continues at coordinate 962 of JBKJQM010000047.1, read as the reverse complement.
TCAGCGTGTCCACGGACGGCGGCTACCAGTACCTCCAGAACACCCCCGCGATCAACCCGACCGAGGCGCCCGGCGCCACCGTCCTGGGGGGCAACCACTTCGGCACGACCGTCGTGAACCCGGTGACCCACAAGCTCTACATCCCGTTCCTGGCCCCCGGCCCGGACGAGGCCGCCGGGGGCAACGAGCACGCGGTCTGGGTCGCCGAGGGGGACCCCTGCGCCGTGGTGCCCTGCGTGAAGGGTCAGCCCGCCGGGCCGATCACCTGGACCGACCACCTCGTCTACACGGCGCCCGACGACGCGCAGCTCTCGCACATCTTCCCGGCCATCGCGATCGACAAGGCCGGGACCGTCTACCTCGCGTGGACCGGCGACACGACGCAGCCGGGCACGTCCGGCACCGATGACATGCACGCCAACCGGATCTTCTTCACGCACAGCACGGGCGAGAACGTCGCGGCCGGCGCGTGGAGCGCACCGGTGACCGTCGACGCCGGTGACCGGCACAGCAACATGTTCCCGTGGCTGATCGCCGGCAACGCCGGCCAGGTCGCCGTGGTCTGGTACGGCGCCCAGCTCAACGACCCGGCCGCCGCGTGCGGCGCGCGGACGGGCTCCGTCGGCGACGGCGACGGCGTCAACAACAACTGCCGCACCGACTGGACCGTGCAGTACGCGCAGACCGCGAACGGCACCGCAGCGACTCCCGCGTTCGACGTCACGACCGCCTCGCCCCTGCTGCACCAGGGCTCGGTCTGCGACAGCGGCACCGCGTGCCTGGCCATCAACGGCGACCGCACGCTGCTCGACTTCTTCGACATCGCCCTCGACCCCGAGGGCCGGCCGAACATCGCGTACGTCAGCGACGTGCGCGCGCCCGGCACCGCCGACGTGCAGTACATCCGGATGTGCACCGGCACGTCGCTGACCGGCGTCACCTTCGACGGCGGGTGCACGCCG
>JBKJQM010000516.1:0-4427 GCA_046594005.1 Mycobacteriales bacterium | reverse complement strand
GGCCTGGCGATGGGCGGGATGCACCCGGTCGTGTGCCTGTACGCCACGTTCCTCAACCGCGCGTTCGACCAGGCGCTCATGGACGTGGCACTGCACCGCCTCCCGGTCACCTTCGTGCTCGACCGCGCCGGCGTCACCGGCGATGACGGCGCCAGCCACAACGGCATGTGGGACCTGTCGCTGCTCTCGCTCGTCCCCGGCCTCCGGATCGCCGCCCCCCGCGACGGGGCGACCCTGCGCGAGGAGCTCCGCGAGGCGCTCGCCGTCGACGACGGGCCGACCGCGGTGCGGTTCGCCAAGGGCGCCGTCGGCGAGGACATCCCGGCCGTCGAGCGCCGCGGCGTCGTGGACGTCCTGCGCCAGGGCCCGTCCGATGACGTGCTGCTCGTGGCGGTCGGCTCGTTCGCCCGCCTCGGGCTCGAGGTGGCCGAGCGGGCCGCCGACCAGGGCATCGGCGTGACGGTCGTCGACCCCCGCTGGGTCAGCCCCGTGGCGCCCGAGCTGGTCGAGCTCGCGCGGTCGTACCGCCTGGTCGTCACCGTCGAGGACAACGGCCGTGTGGGCGGCGTCGGTTCGCTGGTCAGCCAGGCGCTGCGTGACGCCGACATCGACGTGCCCGTGCGCGACCTCGGCATCCCGCAGCGCTTCCTGGACCACGCGACGCGGCCCCAGCTGCTGGCCGAGATCGGCCTCACCGCCCAGGAGGTGGCTCGCCGGGTGGTCGAGACGGTCGCTCGCCTCGACGGGGTCCGGGCCGAGGACGCACCGAGCGCGGCCGACAAGACGTCGTAGGGCGGCCGTACGGTCGCCGGCGTGCTCCTGTCCGACCTCGCTCCGATCGCGACGCTCGTCGTCGGGTCGGTCGCGCTGTTCGTCGGCCTGTGCACCATCCGCCAGCGCGACCTGGCCGACCGGCGCGACCAGTGGTGGAAGCGCTTCGCTTGGGCGATCGAGCTGACCGTCGGGGACGACCTGGCTGCCAAGGACCTCGGTCTCGACGTCCTCGACCTGCTCGGCCGCAGCGCGCTGGCCGGCCGGGAGGAGCTCGAGATCCTCGAGGCCGGCCTCACCGCTGCGCTGACCCGGCGCACCGAGGTGCTGGACGACGGGTGGGGGGCAGAGCACCATGGAGTCGAGCGTGCGGACGGTGGTGATCAGCGTGGCGGAGCCTGAGTGGGCGACGAAGGACGACTACAGCCCGATGGAGTGGCGCACGCGGGTCAAGGCCGCCAAGCTCAAGGTCGACATCCAGCGCCGCCTCGGCAAGCCGACCGAGCAGTGGGTCCTCGACCTGGCTGCCGAGCCGCTGCCCGAGCTGCCGCGCCCGACCCGTCGTCGGCGGCGACCAGCCGCCTAGCGGCGGTCAGCGGTAGAGCACGTCCCGGTCCCACGGCGCGTCGACGGCCGCGTCCCGGAGCACGATCGTCTGCGGCCGGCCGCCCTCGGGCACCAGGGCCAGCTCCTCCGCGGTGACCAGCAGCGGGCGCACGAAGCCGCGCTCCATGGCCGGAGTGGCGGCGGCGGCGGCCGGGCCGAAGGCGGGGTCGATCAGGGCCAGCCGGGTCCAGCCGCGCGTGCGCATCGGGACGACCGCGGCACCCATGCCGCCCGCGTCCGCGGCGAGCGCCGCGCGCAGGCTGCGGGCGCCCAGCAGCGTCACCGCGTCGCAGTCGCCGAAGGGCCGGAGCTGCCCCTTGGGGTCGGCCCGGACCCGCTCGGCGGCCAGCGCCCCGAGCTGCTCGAGGCGCGGCCGCAGGGCGGCCCAGGCCACGGACAGGTCGATCGCCAGCGCGTCGAGGGCGGGGACCGGCAGCAGGACGACGCGGTCCGGGTCCTCCGGGTCGAGGCCGACGGCCCCGATGCCGAGGTCGAGGGCATCGCCCATGACGCGCTCGCGCACCCAGTCCAGGCCGGGGTGCGCGACGTGGTCGACGGGCAGCCCGACCGGGCGCAGCGCGAGCTCGAGGGCCTCGCGTCCGGCGTCGGCGGCCCAGCGGCGGGCGAGCAGCCAGGCGGTGAGGCGCGCGCGTCCGGCGTCGGACTCCGGCGGGTGACCGGCCAGCGCCCGGCGGCACTCGCCCCAGGACACCCACACGCTCGGCGACCCGGTCAGGGTCACGCCGAGGCTGGCCGGCTCGAGGTCGACGTCCGACAGCACACACACCGCGAGCACGCCCCGGCGCAGCTCGGTCTCGGTGGGTGCTCGCACCTCCCGAGGTTACCCGCGGGGCGGTCTCGCAGGCTGGGCCGACGGGGTGACGCGGCGTCCTCACACGGGCCTCACCCGCGCTCCGTTACGGTCCGGCCGTGCGCGTGCTGGTGGTCGAGGACGAGGTGCCGCTCGCCGACGCCGTGGCCCGCGGCCTGCGGCGCGAGGGGATGGCGGTCGACACCGCGTACGACGGGGACACCGGCCTCGAGAAGGCGATGGTGACGCGGTACGACGTGCTGGTCCTCGACCGCGACCTCCCTGGGCGCTCCGGCGACGACATCTGCCGCCGGCTCGCCCGCGAGGGCGCCCTGACCCGGGTGCTCATGCTGACCGCGGCCGGCACCCTCGAGGACCGGGTCGCCGGGCTCGAGCTCGGCGCCGACGACTACCTCGGCAAGCCGTTCGCCTTCAGTGAGCTGGTCGCCCGGGTGCGCGCGCTGGGCCGGCGCGCCACGCCGCCGGCGCCGCCCGTGATGCAGGGACCCGGGGGCCTGGTCGTGGACCCCGCCCGGCGCACCGCGACCCGCGGCGGCATCGACCTCGGGCTGACGCGCAAGGAGCTCGGCGTGCTCGAGGAGCTGCTGCGGGCCGAGGGCGCCGTCGTGTCGAGCGAGGAGCTGCTCGAGCGGGTGTGGGACGAGTTCGCCGACCCCTTCACGACGACGGTGCGGGTGACCGTCATGACGCTGCGCAAGAAGCTCGGCGACCCGCCCGTGGTGCACACGGTGGTCGGGTCCGGCTACCGGGTGGGGGAGTCGTGACCTCCTCGTCGCGCACCACTCTGCGGCTGCGGCTGACGCTGGTCTACAGCGCGGTGGCCCTGACGGTGGGCCTGCTGCTGCTGCTGCTCGCGATGGTGCTGGTCGACCGGGCGCTGCAGGCCGGCTCGCTGTCCCCGGACCTGCCGATCCGCATCCCGCGGGGGGACGGGGTCCTCATCACCACCCTCGGCGCGGTCCAGGACGACCTGCGCGGTGACGCCCTCAGCTCGCTGCTCCGCCAGGGGCTGCTCGCCCTCGTCCTGGTCGGTGCGGTAGGCGTCGCGGTGTCGTACGCCCTGGCCGGCCGGGTCCTGCGGCCGCTGCAGGAGATCACTGCCGCCGCCCAGCGGCTGTCGGCGGAGCGGCTGGACGCCCGCATCGCGCTGGCCGGCCCGCAGGACGAGCTCAAGCAGCTGGCCGACACCTTCGACGACATGCTCGGCCGGCTCGAGCAGGCGTTCGAGGCGCAGCGCCGCTTCGTCGCGGACGCCAGCCACGAGCTGCGCACCCCGCTGGCCGTGATGCGGACGGAGGTCGACGTGGCGCTCGCCGATCCGGACGCCAGCGTGGAGGAGCTGCGCGCGGCGGCCGGCGTCGTGCGGGACGCCACCATCCGCGCCGACCGGCTCGTGGACAGCCTGCTCCTGCTGGCCCGCAGCGACCGGCTGTCGGTCGACGGCCTGCCGCACCGTGAGCGCGTGGAGCTGCCGGACGTCGCTGCCGCCGCGCTGTCGGCGGTCGCCGGAGAGATCGAGCAGCGCGCGCTGCAGGTCGCGAGCACCTGCGCGCCGGCCGGGGTGCTGGGGGACCGCGGGCTGCTGGAGCGGCTCGCGGGCAACCTCGTCGAGAACGCCGTCCGGCACAACGTCGACGGCGGCTGGCTGCGGGTCGACACGGCCACGGTCGAGGGCCGCGCGCGCCTCGCGGTGGAGAGCTCCGGCCCGGTGGTGCCGCCCGAGGAGGTGGCGGCGCTGTTCGAGCCGTTCCGGCGCCACGGGACCGCCCGCACGTCGCGGCAGGGCGCCGGGCTGGGCCTCGCGATCGTGCGGGCGGTGGCGCAGGTGCACGGCGGCACCGCGACGGCGCTGGCCCGGCCAACCGGCGGGCTGACCGTCACGGTCGACCTGCCGCGCAGCCTCTAGACGGAGCAGCGACCTAGTTCGTTCGGACGGTCTTTTCGTGGTTCTGCTGCACCGCGCCGACGTCTGGTGCACGGTCGTGGTCCGCGCGACGGCGCACGACCGGAGGACGACAGACGTGATCGGGACGAGCACCGCACTGGACGCGACGCTGATGGTCGTCGTCCTGTCCGTGGCCGTCGTCGGCGTCCTCGCCACCTGGCTGGCCCACGAGCTGTCGCCCGTCCGCCCCCCGCTGCCCGCGGACGACTCCCCGCCGGCCGGCGCCAGCCGCCTGGTGCCCGCCGGCCTCCTGGTCGAGCTGGCGGCCGGCGG
>JBKJQM010000415.1:0-25353 GCA_046594005.1 Mycobacteriales bacterium | reverse complement strand
GGTGACATGTCATGCTGATGGGGCGCTCGACCCGTGCCGTCGACCCGGCCAGACCGGTCCGCGGAGCGCGATCGTCGCTCCGCACCCGCAACGTGATCGCGCTCGGCGCGTTAGTGGTGCAGAGGCCCCCGACCCGACCCCTGGAGTGCTGCAGTGGCGTTGACCCGGCGCGAGCTGGTCCGCAGGGCTGCCGTGGTGGCCGCGGCCGGATCGGTCCTCGGCCCGGCGCCGCTGCTCCGCTCGGCCGTCGCGGCCCCACCCACCCTGGCCGCCGCTGCCCGCGGGTCGGGCCGCTACTTCGGCAGCTCTGCGAGCCTGACGAACCTCCTGCGCGACCCGGCCTTCGCCGCCCTGCTGCGAGAGCAGTGCTCGGTGCTCACGCCCGAGGTCGAGTTCAAGTGGAGCACCCTGCAGCCGCTGCCGGGCCAGTTCGACTTCGTGCTGTCCGACCTCGCCGTCTCCCAGGCCGAGTCGATGGGGCTCGGCGTCCGCGGCAACTGCTTCACCTGGGCCAACGGCAACCCGGCCTGGTTCGGCTCGTCGCAGTTCCTGAACCCCGGGAACGCCCTGAAGGTCCTCGAAGGCCACATCACGGCCGTGGTGAGCCGCTACAAGGGCCGGGTCGGCAGCTGGGACGTCGTCAACGAGGCCACCAACGGCGCCGGTTACTACCCCACCGTGTGGGCCAAGCTGCTGGGCCCCCGCTACATCGACAACGCCTTCACCGTCGCCCACCGCGCGGACCCGACCGCCGAGCTCGTGATGAACGAGTACAACCTGGAGTACACCAACCGCTACTCGCGCGACCGCCAGCAGGTCGTCCTGCGCGTGCTCGAGGACATCCTGTCGCGCGGCGTCCCGGTGCACGCCCTGGGCGTCCAGGCCCACCTCGAGGCCGAGGCCGTCGCGCACCAGTTCGACCCCAAGCAGCACCGGTCGTTCCTGCGGTCCGTCGCCGCCATGGGCCTGAAGATCCTCATCACCGAGCTCGACGTCAACGACATCAACCTGCCGACCGACCTCGCCACGCGCGACCGGCTCGTCGCGGACACCTACGCCCGCTACCTCGACACGGTCCTCACCGAGCCCGCCGTCGTCGGCATCACGAGCTGGGGCCTCACCGACCGCTACTCGTGGATGAACAGCAACGACGCCCGCTTCGACCGCAAGGACGGCGAGGACCAGCGCCCGCTGCTGTACGACCCGTACCTCAAGGCCAAGGAGTCGCACGCCGCGACGCACGGCGCGCTGGGCCGCGCGCGCCGCCGATGACCTGCGCCCGCGCACGACGTCTCGGCGTCAGCCCGCGACGAACGGCTCCCTCACCCGTTGTGAGGGACAGGACACCCTCTGACATCCAGGAGCGCGAGCGTTGAGGACCACCTGTCGCGTCATGGTCCTGCTGAGCCAGCGGTCCGAAGGCGGACCGGTATGACCACCGCCGATGCCGGCTGGGCACGGCTCACCCGCTCCTCGACGCTCGTTCCGTTGCAGCCGGGCACGCCCCACGCCCTGCCGGCTCCCTTCACGATCGCACCACCCGGTCGGCCGTCGATGCCCGGACGGCTCGCCGGAGCGGTCCACGCCGGCCGCCCCGGCCTGGTGGCTCCCGCTGCCGACGCCCTCGTCCTGCTGGCCGTCGCCCCGCTCACGCTCGCCGGCCGGCCGACGCAAGCCGCCGCCGCGGCGCTGGTGGTGGTCTGCATGGTGCTCTCCGGGCGGGTCTACCGCGACCGCGACCGCGTCGTGAGCCGCGGCACCGGCTGGTGGCCGCGCCTGCTCCTGGGTCCGGCAGCCGTCGCGGGCCTGCTGCTGACCATGGTCGTCGGCACGCCGGAGGGAGCGGTCTTCGCGCTGACCGCAGTGCTCAGCCTGTCCCTCCTGCGCGTCGTCGCATGGGTCATGGTCGCCCGGCTGCGGCGGCAGGGCCGCGAGTGCACGGCCGCGCTCGTCGTCGGTCGCGACGACCGGGCCGGCACGCTGGCGCGGACCCTCGCCCGTCACCCGGAGTACGGCCTGCACGTCGACGTCGTCGTCGACGAGTCCGTCCTCACCGACGTCGACGAGCTCGGCGCCCTCATCCAGGACCGGGGCTGCGGGCACGTGTTCCTCATCCCCGGCGACGCCCTTGCGCCGGCTGGGCTGCGCAGGGCGCTCGGCGTCGACGCCCACGTCTCCCTGATCCCCTTCGGTTCGGACGCCTTCCTGGACGGGCGCACCAGCGGCCGCGTCGGCGGTGTGGCAGTCCTGCCCCTCGGTCGCCCCCTGCGCGGCCCGGCGCCCATGCGGGGCAAGCGCGCGCTCGACGTCGTCGTCGCCGGCCTGCTCCTGCTGCTCGTCAGCCCGGTCCTCCTGGCCGCCGCCCTTGCCGTGAAGCTCGACGACGGCGGCCCGGTCCTGTTCCGCCAGCGCCGCACGGGGCGCGGCGGCACGCCCTTCGACATCGTCAAGCTGCGCACGATGCGCGCCAACGCAGAGGCCGAGCTGGCTCTGCTCACCGCCTACAACACGACGGACGGCCTGCTCTTCAAGATGGTCGGGGACCCCCGGGTGACGCGCAGCGGTGCCCTGCTCCGCCGCAGCGGGCTGGACGAGCTGCCCCAGCTGCTCAACGTGCTGCGGGGGGAGATGAGCCTGGTCGGTCCACGGCCGCTGCCCGTCGACAGCGCGGCGTTCGGCGCCCGCGAGGACCAGCGGCACCTCGTCCGTCCGGGCATGACCGGGCTGTGGCAGGTGAGCGGTGGCGCAATGCTGCGCTACCGCGAGATGGTCGACCTCGACGTCGCCTACGTCCACGGGTGGACCCCCGGTCTCGACCTGCACATCCTCGGAGCGACCCTCGGAGTGCTCCTGCGGGCGAGCCTCGGGACCGAGGGCCACGAGCGGTGACGGCAGCCCTCCGTTGAGGGTGCTGCTGGTCAACGACCTCGCTCCGGGTGGCTCGTCGGGAGCCGAGGTGCACCTGGCTCTGCTGGTCGAGGGCCTGCGCCGCGCCGGCGACGACGTCGACGTCTTCTCCCGGCCGGCGCGCACCGGCGCCGCGCGCCTCGCGGACGTCTGGGACCCCGCAGCCCGGCGAGCCCTGGCCGCCCGGGCCCGGGAGGTGCGGCCCGACGTCGTCCACGCCCACAACGTGGTGCGCGAGCTGTCGGTCTCGGTGCTGGGCGCCGTGCCCGACGTGCCCCGGGTCCTGACGGTCCACGACGGCCGCCTGCTCGGGGACGCCGACGGTCGCGGACACCTGCTGCGCGCCTACCAGCGCGGCCGGGCTCCGTTCGACGCCGCCGTCGCCCGCCGGAACGTCGACCGGGTGCTCGCGGTGTCGCAGTCCCTGGCGGAGCGGATGCGGGCCGCCGGCTTCCGGGCCGTGGAGCACGCCGCGCCGTGGGCGGCGGACCCCGTAGAGGCGCCGAGCGACCCCGCCAGCTCCCGCGACCTCGTCTTCCTGGGCCGGCTCGACCCCGACAAGGGCGTACGCCAGCTCGTCGCCGCGTTCGCGGCGACCCGTGGGGGCCGGCTCCTGCTCGCCGGGAGCGGGTCGTGCGCCGCGGAGCTCGCCGCCAGCCCTCCGGTGCGGGAGGGCCGTGCCGTGCTGCTGGGCAGCCTCGACCGCGCGCAGGTGTCACGGCTGCTGGGCTCGGCGCGCGCCGTGGTCCTGCCGTCGCTGCCCGCCCGCCGCCCGGAGGGCTCGCCGCTGGCGCTCATCGAGGGTCTCGTGCACGGCCGGCCGCTGGTCGTCAGCGACGACCCGGGGTGCGTGGCGCTCACGCGCGACGGCCGGGCCGGGCTGGTGACGCCGGCCGGCGACATCGCGGCGCTGACAGGGGCGCTCCAGCAGCTGCTCGACGACGACGCGCTCGTGGCACGGCTCGCGGCGGGCGCCGCCTCGGTGGCGCCCGAGCACCGCGAGGCCGCCGGGGTCGGCCGCGTCCGCCGGGCCTACGCCGCCGTGGTCCCCTCATCGGCATGAACGTCACCGTGGTGGTCCCGACCCGGGACCGGCCCGAGCAGCTCGCCGGCTGCCTCGGCGCGCTCCGCCCGCAGCTGCGCGCGGGGGACGAGCTGCTGGTCGTCGACAGCGCCGGGGACGTGCCGGTCGCCGGTGCCGTCCGGGTGGACGAGGCCGGGGCCAGCCGTGCGCGCAACGCCGGCTGGCGGCGGGCGGCCCACGACGTCGTGGCCTTCCTCGACGACGACGTCCGGATCGCTGCGGGCTGGCGCGACGCGCTCGAGCCCGCGCTGGCCGGGGTCGACTTCGCCTGCGGGCGCGTGGCGGTGCCGCCGGCGCAGGCCGGCGCGGAGCGGCCGGTCGCCGTGACCCCGGACGTGCCCGAGCAGCTGCTCGACCCGGAGGCCACGGACGTGCTGGGCGTGAGCGCCAACCTGGTAGTGCGCCGCCCGGTGCTGGACGCCGTCGGCGGCTTCGACGAGCGGCTCGGCCCCGGCACGTGGTTCTGCGCGGCGGAGGACGTGGAGCTGCTCGACCGGCTCCTCGCCGCCGGTCACGTGGGCCGCTACGCCCCCGGGCTGCTCGCGCACCACGAGCAGTGGCGCGGTCGACGGGCGCTGCTGCGACTCGACTGGGGCTACGGCAAGGGCGCAGGCGCACGAGCGGTGTGGTCCGGCGGCGCCCGCGGCCGGCGGCTGGCCAGGGAGGCGCTCTGGGAGCAGGGGCTGCGGCCCGTGGCCGGCGATCTGGGCCGCGGCTACCAGTACGGCGCCGCCACCGGGGTCACGCGTGCAGCCGGCACCGTCGCCGGGCTGCTCGTGGCCGCCGCGGGACGGCGGCGACGGCGGTGAAGGTCGTGCTGTACCACCCCTGGGTCTACCTGCGGTCCGGCATCGAGCGATGGATGGTCGAGCTCGTCACGCGCAGCCGGCACGACTGGACGGTGGCCACGCACCACCACGACCCGCAGGGCACCTATCCCGAGGTGGCCGACCTCGACGTGGTCGAGCTGGCGCCCCGGGTCTCCGTCCGCCGCTCGCTCGGCCCGCTCGTGCACGCGGCCCGCACGATCGCTGCAGCAGAGCTGCCGGACGCCGACGCCGTCCTGGTGTCGTCGGAGGGGCTCGGCGACCTCGTGACCTTCCGCGCCCGCGTCCCGGTCGCGGCGTACTGCCACACACCGCTGAAGATCCTGCACGACCCGGCGGCGCACGCTCTCGTCCGACGGCAGTCGCCCGCACGACGGGCTGCTCTGGCCACTCTGGGACCGGCCTTCGACAGCGTCGACCGCAGGGCGTGGCGGCGCTACGGCCACGTGCTCGTGAACAGCACCGAGACGCTCGCGCGCGTCCGGTCGGCAGGGCTGCGTCCGGGCGGGCCGCTGGAGGTCCTCGAACCGGGGGTGGACACGTCCTGGGCGACGGCGTCCGCCGCAGACCGGGAGCCGCTGCTGCTCTACGCCGGTCGCATCATGTGGCAGAAGAACGTCGAGCTGGCCATCGACGCGATCCGGCTGCTGGACCGGCCGGTCCGCCTGGTCGTCGCCGGAGCCGTCGACGACAAGAGCCAGGGATACCTCGCCGAGCTGCGCACCCATGCGCAGGGGCTTCCGGTCGAGTTCGAGGTCGCACCCTCCGACCAGCGGCTGCGAGAGCTCTACGCGGCAGCGACGGCGCTGCTGTTCACCCCGCGCAACGAGGACTTCGGCATGGTCGTGCTGGAGGCGATGGCTGCCGGGACCCCCGTCCTCGCGGTCGACGCGGGCGGCCCGCGCAGCACCGTGGAGCACGGCCGCACCGGATGGCTGCTGGAGCCGTCACCGGCGACCTTCGCGGAGCGCATCGCGCACGTCCTCGACGGCGGTCCGGAGCTGGAGGCCATGCGACCGCGCTGCGTGGCGGCCGCCGGCGCCCGGGGCTGGGACGTGCACGTGGACCGGATCGACGCCGTCCTGGACGAGCTGGTCCGGCGTCAGGCAAGCAGCGCCGCGAGCTCCTGAGCCGCGTCGCGCCAGGTGCGCCCCGGAGCCGGCGGCACCCGCCGGGGTCGGCGCAGGGCGTCGGCGAGCGCGGCGGACCAGGCGGCGAGATCGCCGACGGGCAGGTACGTCGCCCGGCCTCCGGTGCTCTCGCGCAGGACCGGGAGGTCGGAGACCAGGGACGGCGTGCCGCAGGCCTCGGCCTCGAGCGGCGGCAGCCCGAACCCCTCGTACCGGGTCGGGTAGAGCAGCACCGCGGCGCCGGTGAGCAGGGCCCGGACCGTCGCGTCGTCGACGTGCCCGAGGCGGTGCACCGTGGGCGCCTCGGGCAGGACCACCGGGGCGAAGACCCCGCGTCCCCCGCCCAGCAGGACGAGGTCGTGCGGCTGCTCCAGCGCGACGGCCAGATGGGCGCGCACCGCGAGCAGCGCGTCCTTGCGCGGGTCGGACGAGCCGAGCAGCACCGCGTACGGGCGGGCGAGTCCGAGCGCCGCCCGTACGGCAGTGGGGTCCGTCGGCGCGAAGTCCGGCTCCACGGCGTTGTGCACCACCCCCCGGACGGTGACGCCCCGTTGCTCCAGCTCGGCGGCCACGGCCCGGGACACGGTGACGACGGCGTCGGCGCGCCGCGCGGCCTGCAGGACGAGCCGGCCGTACACGCGCATCGAGGGGTGGAACCACTCCGGTCCGACCAGCGGAGCGAGGTCGTGGACGAGCACGGCGTTGCGGCCGCGCAACGGAGCGGTGTTGGTGAGCGACAGGACGGTCCGGTCGGCGGCGGCGCGGGGCAGCAGCAGCTGCTCCCACACCTGGCCGCCGCCGCGCCCAGGGGGGGCTGGAAGGACCTCGTCGGCCAGCGGGTCGGGCTCGGGACAGACGACATGACAGGGCATCTCGGCCCGCAGCGCCGTCAGCAGGGAGCGGGCCGCGCGCTGCAGCCCGCCCGGGCGCTGCGGCAGGAAACGACCGTTCACGACGAGCTGGCCGCTCACCGCCGACGCCGGCCCAGCACCGCTCCCACCACCGCCCCCGCAGCCCAGAGCAGGCCGGCGACGACTCCCGTGAGGTAGCCCGCGCGCGCATCACGGGCAGCCGCGCGCAGGCCGTTGGCCCACACCGCCGTCCGCACCGGCGCGCCGCGGTTTGCCGCTGCCCCGGCCTGCCCGAGGCCGTAGGAGAACGACAGGCGCAGGGCCTGCCCGCGGCCCCGCCACTGCCGGTGCACGACCACCACCGACGGCTCGTAACGACCGCGCCCGCCGGCCTCCAGCACGCGCCGGAACAGGTCCACGTCCTCGCTGGCACGCAGTGCGGTGCCGGGGCCGAGCCGCTCGTCGAAGCCGCCGACCGCCTCCAGCGAGGTACGGCGCACTGCGCAGTTGGCGCCGTGGCCCAGCGGTGCGGAGGCCGACAGCTGCTGCGGCTCGGGGTCGGTCAACAGGCTGACCGGCGCCGGGACCTCGCGGTCCGGCAGCACCCGGCCGGTGACCAGGTCGCAGCTGTCGACGACGGCCGAGAGCTGCCGGAGCCAGTCGCGTGCCGGCAGGCAGTCGTCGTCGGTGAAGGCGACGAAGGCGGCGGACGTCGCCCGCCACCCGGCGTTGCGGGCGAGCGAGGTGCCTGGCCGGTCCACGCGGACGACCCGTACGCCGCGCTCGGCGCAGAGCTCCGCGGTCGCCGTGCTCCGGCCGGCGGAGTCGACCACCACGACCTCGTCGCACGGGCGCAGGGCGAGGGCGAGGGCGTCGAGCAGGCCGGCCAGCAGGTGGGCACGGTCGCGGGTGGCCACGACGACGGCCAGCGGCGCCGCTGCGGGCTCCCGTACGGGGGCGCTCCGGTCCTGCACGCGCGCCTCCCGGACTGGGTGCTGGGTCGAGACGCACGGCCGTGCCCCGCTGAGCGCCGCGGACGCTACCGCGTCTGCGGGAGCCGGCGTGCGGCAGACTCCGCGGCGGGTCCAGGGGCCCGACGACCTGACGGGGGAGCTGCCGCATGCGGGCGTTGACGGTCGTGGTGCCGACGCGTGACCGGCCCGAGCTCCTCGACCGCTGCCTGACGGCACTGGCCGGCGAGCTGGAGCCGCGCGACGAGGTGGTCGTCGTGGACTCCGGGCCAGCGGCAGTCCCGGCCGGACCCGTCGCAGCCCGGCACGGGGTGCGGCTGGTCAGCCTCGCCGAGCCTGGTGCGTCGAAGGCGCGCAACGCCGGCTGGCGCGCGGCGACCCACGAACGGGTCGCCTTCATCGACGACGACTGCCTGGTGGCGCCGCGGTGGCGCGACTGCATCACGGCATCGGGCGCCGACTTCGTCCTGGGCGCAGTGAGCGAGCACCCCGACGACGTCGCTGCCGAGCATCCGGCGTCGGTCGTCACGGGCACCGAGGGCGCCGTGGTGGACCGCGATGGTCCGCTGCAGCCGGGGGGTGCGGGCAACATGATCGTGAGCCGCGCCGCGCTCGAGCGGGTGGGGGGCTTCGACGAGCACCTCGGCCCGGGGACGTGGTTCGCCAGCGCCGAGGACCTCGACCTGTTCGACCGCCTCGTGCTCGACGGCTGGACGGGCTGGTACGAGCCCACGGCCGTCGCCTGGCACGTCCAGTGGCGCAGCGCCCCGGAGGCGCTGCGGCTGCACTGGGCCTACGGCAAGGGGATGGGCGGCCGGCTGTCCCGGCTGGCGCGTGCCGACCGCCCGCGCGCCCGGGCCCTGCTGCCCGGTGTCACGCGGCTCGGCGGCGTCCGGACGGCGACCGCCGAGGTCCGCACCGGCACGAAGCGGTCCTGGGGCCCTCCGGTGGCCTGGCGCCTGGGCGCCGTCGCCGGGCTGGTCGTCGGCTTCGTACGGCTCCCCACCCGCCCCGGATGAGGCTGCGGCTGGTCTGCGAGCACCTGCCGGAGGAGGAGGGGACGGCGAGCGGGCGGCTGCTGCGCGCCGTCGGTGACGGCCTGGTCGCCGAAGGGCACGACGTGAGCGCGGTCTGCTGGACCGACCGCTCCCCCCGCGAGGACCTGCCCGGCTGGGCGCAGTGGCGACCGCTGACCCGGCACGCCGGCCTGACGGACCACCTGACGGCGCTCTGGCGGCCCCGCTGGGCGAGCGCGGCCCTGGAGCTCCCGGACGAGGACGACTCCGTCAGCGTCGCCGAGGACCCGCTGTCCTTCGCGGCGATCGCCCATCACCGGCGTACGGCCGTGGTGGTGCACTACTCGAACCGGCTCGACTCCCGCAGTCTCGGGGCCGGCGTGCGGCCCGCGTACTGGCAGGGGCACCGGGCCGACCGTCGCGCGGTCCGGCGGGCCGGCGTGCCCCTGTCCTACTCCCGCCGGGTGGCCGAGCGACTGGGCGGGGGCGCCCACTGGGTGCCGGCGGCCGTGCACGTGCCCGAGCAGGCGCTGACCCTGCCGGCGCAGCCGACAGCGGTGCTGCTGGCGGGCTGGGACTGGGCCCCCAACCTCGCCGCCCTGGACAGCCTGCTCGCGGAGTGGCCCGAGGTGCGTCGGCGTGTGCCGGGCGCCGAGCTGGTCCTCGCGGGGCGCGGGGTCCCCACCGTGGGCGCGCTGCCGGGTGTGCGGGTGCTCGGAGAGGTGCCGACGGCGCGCGACGCCTTCGCCGCGGGCTCGGTGCTGGCGTTCCCGTGCCCGCCGTCGAGCGGCCCGAAGACCAAGGTCCTCGAGGCCATGGCCGCGGGCCTCCCCGTCGTGACGACGCCGGCCGGGGTCGAGGGGCTGGCCACCGACGCTGCTGCAGCGGCGGCCGTCGTGCCGCTGCGCGGGTTCGCGGACCGGCTCGCCGAGGTGCTCGGCGACGAGCCGCTGCGGGCCCGGATGGCCGACCGGGCACGGGCCGCCGTCATCGACCACCACTCGCCGCGGGTCGCTGCGGCGGCGCTGGTGCACGCCCTCGGCTGACAGCCGCACTGACCGCCAGCCGCCTCTCGAGGCGGCGCAGCGGCGCCGAGGGCACGAGCAGGACCAGCAGCAGCACGGACCCGGGCAGCCAGAAGGGCGCGCTGCCCACGATCGTCGGGCGGCCCGAGCGCGGTGGTCCGTCCTGCGCCAGCCGCAGGTTCGTGACCTGTGTGGTGCGCAGGACCCGTGACGCGATGTCGCCCAGCACCGCCGCTGCCGCCCTGCCGGTCACGGCCTGGGCCCGGAGCTCCCCGGTCCCTGCCGGACCGTTCACGTCGCGGCAGTCGACCCGCACGCCGTCCTGGCGCAGGTCGTAGACGTCGGCCACCGCGCAGACGGTCATGATCAGCCGGCGCCCCTCGGCCACGGGGTCGAACGGCCCGGTGAGCCGCTGGGGGGCCAGCGTGTCGAAGCGGCCCGTGACGGCCGTGTGCTGGGGCCAGACGAGGGCGACCACGCTCCCCGTGGCCAGCGCCATGCCCACGAGGGCCACCCGCACCCGCGGGACGTCGCTCCACGGCCGCACCAGGCGGGACGGCCCGACGAGCCGCTCGGACGCGGCCACGCCCACGGCGAGCAGCAGCCAGAGCAGGTCGGCGGACCCCCGCACCTGCAGCGCGTCGAAGGCCAGCCCGCCGGCCACGAGCACCGCCGCCCCGGCGACGCCGGCAGCGCTGGCGGTGCGCTCGGGTCCGGCCGGGCCGGCCAGCCCCCGCCCGGCGCACACCAGGCCGCAGCCGAGGGCGATCAGCAGCGCGACGGCTCCGGCGGCGCCGGTCTCGGCGTACACCCGCAGGTAGCTGTTGTCCGTCGTAGGGACCCCCAGCACGCCTGCGCCGGACAGCCCGATCCCGGTGTACGGCCGGGCCGCGGCGGCCTCCAGGACCACCGGCAGGCGCTCGGTCCGCACGGCCAGCGCGCCGGAGTCGACCTCTGCCGTGAACCGCCCGCCGACCGCCGGCACCAGCACGGCCAGCGACAGCAAGGCCACCGTCGCGACGACCGCACCACCGGCGATGCGTCGGTCCCGGCTGGCCAGCACCAGCACCGCGAGGCCCACCGCGAACGCGATCGGGGCCGACCGGCTGAACGACCAGTAGGCGGTGAGCAGACTGCCGCCGACCACGGCCACCTCGGCGAGCAGGCCCCTGCGGCGCGCGACGACCAGGGCGGCCGGGAGCAGGGCGGCGAGCACCCAGGCGTACTCGAGCGCGAACTCAGCGCCGCCGCGCACGCGCACCTCACCCGCACGGCGCTCGAGCGGACCGAGCGAGCTGCCCAGCAGGCCGGCCCAGGACGCGCCCGTGAGGCGCTCCACGGTCCCCAGCAGGACGGCCATCAGCGCGACGCCGCCGAGCACGCGCAGCGGCAGCCGCGGGTCGCGTACGCAGCGGAGTGCAGCAAGCGTCACGACGAAGACCAGCAGCGGCTCCACGAGCGAGACCCAGTCGTAGAAGGCATCACGCAGCGACACCTGGGCCGGGGCCAGCAGGACGCCCGCGGCCAACGTCGTGACCGCGTAGACCGCTGCCGCGAGGTGCACCGGGGTGACAGCGAAGACGTCCCGCCGCCG
Organism: Mycobacteriales bacterium; assembly: GCA_046594005.1. GTDB lineage: Bacteria > Actinomycetota > Actinomycetes > Mycobacteriales > SCTD01 > SCTD01. The sequence continues at coordinate 13,948 of JBKJQM010000415.1, read as the reverse complement.
GAGCAGGACTGCCGCGCCGACGGCGAGCACGGTCACGCGCACGATCGTGGGCAGCGGGGTCGCTCCGTTGGGCACCACCACGTCGGCCGGCACCAGGACCACGACGCCGGCCAGCAGCGCCAGTCCGCGTCCGGGCGAGCCGCGCAGGGCGAGGAGCACGAGCACCCCGGCGAAGCCGAGGAGCAGGACGCGCACTCAGGCCCCGAACAGATCGCGCCGACGGCGCAACGACCCGACGGCCAGCACGAGGCCCCCCGCCAGGGCGCCGCCCACCAGGGAGACCAGGCCGATCGCGGCCCGGGCCGGCCCTATCTGCTGCGCCGGCGCGGCGACGTCCACCAGCGACACCTCGACCTGCTCGGCCGGCGGGATGCCGTCGTCCCGCTGCTCCTTCGCGACCAGCTGGACGAGTCCCGTGCTGAGCGCGGCAGCCGTGCGCTTCGCCTCCGGCGCCGTCGGGGCCGTCCCCACGACCCGGATGAGGAGGTCCTCGGGCCGTGCGACGGCGGAGATGCGGCTGCGGACCACGCCGACGTCCTCGCCGAGGGCCGTGGCGACGGGCACGGCGACCCGGTCCGTGCCGACCAGCCCCACGTACTTGAAGCGCAGCCGGCTCAGCTTGTCGAGCACCGCGGGGTCTGTGGCTGCGGCGACGACGCGCGGCTGGTCGATGTCGAGGATCGCGGTGCTCTGCCAGGTGGGGGCTGCCCCGCGGGCGGCCAGGCCCGCCGCGGCGGCCCCGGCGACGACGGCGAGGGCGGCCAGGATCAGCACGAGCGGACCCAGGCGCCGCAACGTCGTCATGGGTACAGCCTCCACGACGCGGTCTCGGTCAGGGCGCCCGCCGTGCGGACGACGTCGCAGGCTGCGTGGAAGGCGACCTCCGGCCGCGGGCCCTCCGCCAGCCGCCGCCGCAGCTCACCGCCCAGCCAGCCGACTGCGACACGAGCCCCTCCGGCGCGGCGAGCCGACAGCGCCGGCCGGTCCAGCAGCCAGTCGCTGCGCCCCTGCAGCCAGGCGCGCTGGAGAACCCAGGAGGGCCGCAGGCGGCTGGGTGGCAGGTCGTGGACGACGACGGCGTCAGGGACCCAGTGGGCGCGTGCGCCCGCCGCGCGCAGGTCCCGCACCAACTGGTCGTCGTCCCCCACCAGCTGCCGTCCGCCCCGCGGGCCCAGCTCCAGCTTCACGCCGCCCACCTCGCGCAAGAGGCCGGTGCGGACCAGCAGCGACGCCGTGAGCAGCGACTCGGAGGGCGCCAGGGGCCGCGGACCGGGTCCCAGGTCGAGCGAGGTCAGGTAGCCCTCGATGTCGGGCGAGAGCCAGCGGGGCCGCGGCACGGACGGGTCGAGCACGACCTTGCCTCCGACGAGGTCCGCCGTGCCCGCGAGCACCGGCGCCGCGAGGGAGACCAGCCAGTCCGGCGCGGGTACGACGTCGTCGTCGAGCATGGCGACGAGCGGCGCGGTCGCCTCCGCGATGCCGCGGTTGCGCGCTGACGCGGCTCCGAGGACCGGCTCGTGCAGCACGCGGCCGGCCAGCCCCGCCGGGAGCACCGGTGGCGCGTGCGGCGTGCTGTCGTTGTCGACCACCACCACGTCGAAGGCGGGCGCGCCCTTCTGGGCGGCGAGTCCGGAGAGCGCGCGCGCGACGCCCTCAGGACGTCGGTGCGTCGGGAGCACGACCGTCACCTTGACCACTCCGCCTACCCTCCGCTCGTGCCGCTCGCCGTTTCGGTCGTCGTTCCGGTGCTCGACGACGCCGTACGCCTGGCGGCCTGCCTCGACGCGCTGGCTGCGCAGGAGGGAGCCCCGGCCTTCGAGGTCGTCGTCGTCGACAACGGGTCGACGGATGACAGTGTGGCGGTGGCGCGGCGCTCCGCCCTGCAGCCGGTCGTCGTCGTCGAGCCGCGTCGCGGGTCGTACGCCGCGCGCAACGCCGGGATCGCCGTCGCCCGCGGGGCCCGTCTCGCCTTCACCGACGCCGACTGCCTGCCTGCGAAGGACTGGCTGGCACGGGGTGTCGCTGCCTCCGGACCGGTCGTCGGTGGCGCTGTGGTCGCGGCCGCGTCGTCGTGCCCGACGGTGTGGGAACGGTACGACAGGGCGCTGTACCTCAAGCAGGCCGACCTGGTGACCCAGAGCTTCGCCGCCACGGCGAACCTGTGGGTGGACAGGCCGGCGCTCGACGCGGTCGGGCACTTCGACCCGTCGTTGCTGTCCAGCGGAGACCTGGAGTGGGGGCGGCGGGCGGGCCGCGCCGGCTACCCCGTCGCCTACGCGAAGGACGTGGTCGTCACCCACGGCCCCCGGTCGACGGCCCTCGGCACGTGGCGGCTGCACCGACGGCTGGGTGCCGGCTGGGCGGCCCTTGCGGCGCGCGGCGAGTGGCCGCCGGTGCTCGCGGACCCTGCGCTGCGACTGCCGCTGGGGATGGTGGTGGACGCCGTGGCTGCGGACGGTCCCCCGCTGCGCCGACGCCGGCTGGCGCCCGTCCACGCGCTGGCCATGGCCGCGCGGACGACCGGGCGTGTGACCGGACGCTAGAGGACGAGTCGGCGTGCCTTCCGGCTCCCGTGCAGGAGCGCGCCGGTCTCCACGAGGTCGCGAAGGGCGATCCACGGCGCGGCCTCGAGCCGCTCCCGCCGGCCCGGCCGCAGCGGACGTACGACCCGATGGAGCCAGGGGGCCGTGAGCAGCAGGGCACGGCGGTCCGCCGTGCCGGCCGCCAGACCGGTGAGGGCGAGCAGCACGTCGCGGCGGTGCGGGCCCAGCACGACGCCGGCGGTCAGCAGCTCCGCCAGGGGCGGCACCTTGCGGACCAGCAGCGGCCAGCCCGCGCCCACGACCGCACGTCGCAGGAGGTACGAGCGGTCGGGCGGGAAGACGTGGTGGTGGACCAGGGCCGTGGCGGCGAAGCGGGAACGGGCACCGCGCCGCTTCACGCGCCAGGCCAGCTCGGTGTCCTCGCCGAAGGGGTAGCGGCCGAACCGCTCTCCGAGCACCCGCGCGACCTCGGCGGCGAACCCCTCGTCGAAGCCGCCGACCGCACGGAAGGCGGCGGTGTCGTACGCGATGTTGGCCGTCTCGTACAGACCCATCTCGGCCGGTGTCCACTGGGTGCGGGACAGCGGCTCCACGTGCTGGGCGGGATCGGCGGTGGTGCGCCCCTGCACGAGCGAGACCCCCTCCCTCCACGAGGCCACCAGCCCCTCCAGCCACCCCGGGGTGGGGCGGCAGTCGTCGTCGGTGAAGGCGAGCAGGTCCCCGGTCGCCGCTCGGACAGCGCGGTTGCGGGCTGCGGCGACGTGCGCGTGCTCGGCTTCCGTCAGGACCGTGACGGGACGCCCGGCCAGGTCCTCGGCCGTGCCGTCCCTGCTGCCGTTGTCGACGACGAGCACCTGCGTGGGGCCGAGGTAGGTCTGCGCGTCGAGGGCGTCGAGGGCGCGGTCCACGAGCGCCCGGCGACCCGCGGTCACCATGACGACCGACACGCTGGGAAGCGCCGGGCGCGGGCGGTCCACGTCCGGCAGCACCGTCCCCGTGGCCAGCGCCGCCCACTGCTGCTCGAGGTCGGCGACACGGGCACCGAGCTCGTGGTGGAGCACGACATGGGCGCGGCCGGCCCGTCCCATGTCCGCCCAGCGCTCCGGCCTGCCTGCGAGGCCGACCAGTGCGGCGGCCAGTGCGCCCACGTCCCGCTCCGGGACCAGCACCGCGGCGTCCGGCGAGACGGCCTCCGGGACCCCGCCGGTAGCCGTCGTGACCAGCGGGACGCCGCAGGCGTGCGCCTCGAGGTTGACCAGGCCGAGCGTCTCCGCGTCGCCGTCGTCCGCCACCCGGCTGGCGGTGAGCAGCAGGTCGGTGGTCTCAAGGGCCGCGCGGACAGCTCCCTGCGCGGCCCCGTCCACGAGCTCGGCCTCGAGCCGGAGGTCGCGCAGGAGCGCCCGGAGCTCAGCCTCGAGCGGCCCGTGCCCGACGAAGCGGAACCGGAGCGACGGCAGGTGCTCCCGCGCGGCGGCGAAGGCCCGCGCCGCATCGAGCACGCCCTTCTTCGCCACGTAGCGGCCGGCGAACGTCACGAGCACCGTGCCGTCCGAGCAGGCCGCGCGCTCCCGGAACGGCAGCTGCGCCAGATCGAGCCCGGACGGGATCACGCGGATCCGCTCGTCGTGCACCCCTGCCCGCGACGCCGCGTCGGCGAGGTAGCCGGAGGGCACGACGACGAGGTCGGCCCGGGCGGCCGCCGGCACGCCCTCGACCAGCAGGTCGTGCCCGTGCAGCGAGACGGCCCACGGGGTCCGGGTCCGGCGGGCCACACCGGCCACGGACCCGGCCCAGTAGCCGAAGTGCGCATGGAGCACCTGAGCGCGCCGAGCCACCGTCACGGCGGCAAGCGGCAGCGGGCCCGCCGGGACGCGGGTCGACCGAGCTGGGAGCGGCACCCCGTCCCAGGCGGTGCCGTAGGCCAGCGAGGGCACGCTCGCGGTGGTCGTCCGCAGGACGTCGGCGACGAAGCCCTCCGACGGGCGGACCCAGTCTCGGGCGACGTGCAGCACCCGCGGCCGGATCACCTCCCTACGCTAGCCCGGTGGCCGGCCTGCGCATCGCGTTGACGAGCGTGCACTCGTGGCCGGACGTGCGCCGCGGAGCCGAGCGCTACGTCCACGAGCTGTCCTCAGCGCTCCGGGACGCAGGCCACCGGGTGTCGGTGCTGGCGACCGGCCGCCCCGCGCGCAGCGAGGTCCTGGGCGTGCCGGTGCGCCGCGTCCGGCCGCGCTCCTCCGGGATCCGGGGCGAGAGCGTCTTCGGGGCGCAGACCGCTGTCCTGCAGGCGTTCTCGCGCATGGACGTGTGGCATGCCACCAGCACCGGCGACGGCGTCGCCGCGGCTCTCGCCGGCCGGCTCCGCCCGGGCCTGCGCACCGTCTTCACCGACCACGGGTTCCCCCTGCGGCGCTCCCGTGAGATGCGCGGGGACGCACGGCTGCACCGCGTCGTGGTCCGGGACGTCGACCACTACGTCTGCGTGAGCCATGCGGCCGGTGCCTACCTGTCGTCGGAGTTCGGGCGGGTCGCCGACGTCGTGCCGCCCGGTGTCGACACCGACCGCTTCCGCCCCGGGCCCGGCCGGGCCGCACGTCCGGTCGTCCTCTACAGCGGCGACCAGTCCGAGTCGCGCAAGAACGTGCGCACCCTCGTCGAGGCCGTCGGGAAGATGGAGGGCGTGGAGCTGTGGCTGGTCGGACCGGGGCAGGCCGACCTGACCGGCCTGCCCATCGACCACGTGACCGTGAGCCGCGTGGCCGACCCGGAGGAGCTGCCCGCGCTGTACCGCGCCGCCTGGGTCACGTGCCTGCCGTCGATCGCCGAGTCGTTCGGGATGGCGCTGACGGAGTCCCTCGCCTGCGGGACGCCCGTCGTCGCGCGGGCCGACGGCGGCGGCCCGGCCGAGGTCGTCGAGCCGGGGACCGGGCTGCTGTGCGCGGAGGGCTCGGCCCCGCTGGTGGAGGCCCTCGCGCAGGCCCTGGAGCTCACGCCGCATGCCGCCGACGCCTGTCGCGCCCGGGGCGAGGCCTTCGACTGGCGACGCGCCGTGGTGCCGGCGCTGGAGAGGCTGTACGCCCGGTGAGCACGACGGTCGCGATCGTCGTCAAGGACCGCCGCGAGGCCATGGCGCGCTGCCTGCAGGCGGTGGCTGTCCTCTCTCCCGCCCCGGACGAGGTCATCGTCGTCGACAACGGCTCGACCGACGGGACCCTGGCGCTGGTGCGACGTGCCGGCGTCCGGGTGATCGAGCAGCGGGGGCCGCTGGGGGCCGCAAGGCAGGCGGCAGTCGACGCCTGCACGACCGAGTGGCTGGCCTTCACCGACTCCGACTGCAGGCCCCGGGTCGACTGGCTCGGCGCGCTCCTGGCCGTCGCAGCCGGCTGCGACGTGGTGCAGGGCCGGACCGTGCCGGCCGCGCCAGCCGCCGCACGATGGGCTGCGACACAGGACATCTCGGCCTTCACGGACCTCTACGAGTGCTGCAACCTCCTGTACCGCACTGACGCGCTGCGCCGCGCCGGCGGCTTCTCCGCGAGCGACGGCTTCTTCGGCGAGGACACGTCCGCCGGCTGGCGGGTCCGCCGCCTGGGCGGGCGGTCGCAGTTCGCGTCCGACGCAGTCGTCGAGCACGACACGACCCAGCCCGGGATGGCCTGGCACCTCCGGCGGGCCTACGGCTACTCCGCCTTCCCGCGACTGGTGCGGCAGTTCCCCGAGATGCGCGACGAGCTGCTCTGGCACCGCTACCTGCTCCGGCCCCGTAGCCTCCCCGCCGTCATGGCCGCTCTCGGAGTCCTCGCCGCTGCAGGCGGTCGTCGCGCCCTCCCCCTGGTGGCGGCGGCGCCGTGGCTGTGGGCGCACAGGCCTGACCGGGGCGGCGCAGCCGGGCTGTCCGACGCCGCCGGCGGCCTGGCGTACGACGCCGCCGCCCTCGCCGGCCTGGTCGTCGGCAGCGTGAAGGAGCGCCGTGTCGTCCTCTGAGCACGTCCTCGGCATGGCTGTCCGGCGCGGCCGCCCCGTCGCCGCGCGGCTGCGCCGCGCGGCGCTCGTCCGGCGGGCCCGGGTCCTGGCGGCCGCCGAGGGCGTGCCGCTGGAGGTCGACATCGCACTGGACGCACGCATCGGGCGCGGCGTACGCGTCGAGGTCACCGAGGGCGGCGTGCTCCGGATCGGGCCGCAGGCGGTCGTGGGGGACGGCGTCGTCTTCCAGATGCGCGGCGGCCACGTGGATCTCGGCGGCTGGTCCGAGCTGCGCCGGGGCGTCGTCGTGACGGCGGCGGGCACGCTGGTGCTGGCCGAAGGGGCCGTGGTCGGCGCTGGCAGCACCCTGCACTGCACGCACGAGATCCGCATCGGGGCCCGCACGGGGATCGCCGAGTACGCCACCCTCGTCGACACCAGCCACGTCCACACGGCCCCGGGCCGACCCGCCTACTACGACACCTCACCGGGTCGCATCCTCATCGGCGAGGACGTCTTCATGGGTGCCAAGTGCACCCTCACGCGCGGCGCGGTCGTCGGCGACTACTGCCTCGTCGGAGCCGGGTCGGTGGTCATCTCGGAGGTCCCTGCCCGGACCTTCGTGTCCGGCGTGCCGGCCAAGCGCGTCAAGGACGTGGAGCTCCCGTGGGAGCAGTAGCCGTCGTGGTGCCGACCGTCGACCGGCCGGAGCTGCTCGAGCGCTGCCTGCGGGCGCTGGCCGCGCAGGTGCGCTCGCCCGACGAGGTCGTCGTCGTGCACGACGGAGCGCCGGGTGTCGAGGAGCGGCTGGCTGCGTGGGCGGAGCGGCTGCCGCTGACCGTGCTGCGCGGACCACGCGGTGCGTCCGGCAAGCGCAACATCGGCTGGCGTGCGACAGGGGCCGAGCTCGTCGCCTTCACCGACGACGACTGCGCGCCCACCCCCGGCTGGCTCGCTGCGCTGGCCGTCGCCGACGGCGACCTGCTGCACGGGCCGGTGGCACCCCACCCCGACGACGCGCACGTCGACGCCGTGTTCGCGCGCACCCTCGACGTGCCCGTGGCCGACGACTACTTCCCGACGGCCAACCTCGCGGTGCGCCGGACGTGGCTGCAGCGCGTGGAGGGGTTCGACGAGGGGCTGCACGCCGGCGAGGACACCGACCTCGCCTGGCGGGTCCAGGAGGCCGGAGGCCGGGCGGCGTGGGTCGACGGCGCCGAGGTGCTGCACGCGGTACGCGGGATGTCGTTCCCGGACCACCTGAGATCGCTGTGGCGGTGGCGCTCGCTGCCGGAGGTCGTGCGCAGGCACCCGCGGTTGCGAGACCCGCTGCCTGCCAGGCTGTTCTGGAAACGCAGCCATCCGCTGGCGCTGCTCGCGCTCGGCGCCGTCGCGACGCCGTGGCGCCGGTCCGCGGCCCTGCTGGTGCTGCCGCTGCTGGTCAGCCGCAGCCGCGGTCGCGGGCTCCGCTTCGGCGCGCAGCTCGCCGCGGCCGACGTCGCCGAGGTCGCCGTCGTCGCCGTGGGCTCGGTCCAGGCACGGACGGTCGTGCTGTGAGGACGGGCTCGTGAGGGTCGTCATCGCCGGCGGCTCGGTCTCGCTGTTCGCCGTGCCGCGCGACAGGCAGCGCAGCGCGCAGACCTACGGGGAGGTGCTGCCCTCGCTGCTGCCCGACCTCGACCTCGACGTCCGCAACACCGGCCAGTGGTTCGACCTCGTCAGCGACCTGCGCCGCCGTTACGAGCACAGCGTCCGCAACCACTTCCCGGACGTGCTGGTCCTCAACTACGGCATGGGCGAGGCGCAGCCGAACGTCGTCCCGACGTGGGCCGCGCGGCACTTCCAGTCGTGGGACCGCAGCAGCCGTCCCGCAGCGCTCTGGTACCGCGAGAACCTCGCGCCGCCCGTCTGGTCGCGGCTGCGCAGGCTGCAGCAGCGGACGTCCGGCCTGCCGACCTACCGGTTGTCGCCCGAGCGCTACGTCACCGAGCTGCGCAAGGTCGTCACGATGGCGCGCGACGAGACCGGCTGCCTGGTGCTGCTGCTGGACCTCGACCCTCCGGGCCCGAGGTGGCTGCACTGGGTGCCGACGATGGGGGAACGGCACGCGGAGTTCCAGGCGGCCCAGGACGAGTTCGTCCACGGCTTCGGCGATCCCGACGTACGGCCCGTCCGGGTCGCTCATCACGTCGCCGAGCACGGCACCGAGGCGCTGCTGCCGGACGCGGTCCACCGCTCGCCGCTCGGCCACCGGCTGACGGCGCAGGCGCTCGCCGAGGAGGTGCGCTCGTGGCGCGCGACCTGAGCCCGGAGCGCCCGCTGTCGGTCGTCGTCATGGGCAACTCCATCAGCGTGCTCTCCATCCCCGAGCGCACGGGTGCCCACGACGGGACCTACGCCGAGGTCCTGCGCGACCGCCTCGCCGAGGCGGGCGTGCCGGTCCGCGTGGCCCTCGAGGGCCGATGGATGGACTTCGCCACGAAGGCGCTGCGCCGCTACCAGTCCTCGGTGCGCGTGCACCTGCCCGACGTCCTCGTCCTGCAGTACGGCCTCAACGAGAGCCAGCCGTGGCTGCTGCCGGTTCCGGTCGTCCGGCACTTCGTCACCGACCACGAGGTGTCGACGCGCACGGCCGCGCTCTACCGCGAGCACGTCGCGCCGCCGGTGTGGAAGAAGGTCCGGGCCTACCGCCGCTGGGCCGCACCCCGGGTCGGGCTGAAGACGTGGCAGACGACACCGCGGCGCTTCGCCGAGGTCGTCCGGCAGCTCGTCCGCGCGGCGCGCTACGACAGCAAGCCCCTCGTGCTCGTGCTGGACGTCAACCCGCCCGGGGACGTGCTGCGCCACTTCCTGCCCGGCATGGACGAGCGGCACGCGGTGGTGCAGCGGACCCTGCGCGAGGTCGTCGCGGGCTTCGGCGACCCGGAGGTGCGCCTGGTCGAGGCGTCCGCCGCGTGCTTGGCGGCCGGACCCGAGGCCTCCTACGACGGCATGCACTACTCGCCGCTCGGCCACCGGGTCGTCGGCGAGCTGCTGGCTGCGGAGGTCCTCGCGTGGCTCCGGGGACCCCCGGCCCTCCGGTGACGTCGGCGGTCTCAGGCCAGCACGCGGCGGTGGCCCTCGAGCACCTGCGGCACCACGACGTCCCAGTCGTACGCGGCGGCCGCCGCCCGGCACCGGGCCGCCGTGCCCGCGTCCTGCGCCAGGGTTGCCGCCCTCACGACGGCGTCGGCGAGCGAACCCGGCTCCCCCGGGTCCTCCAGCGCTCCGGTGACGCCGTCGCGCACGAGGTAGGGGGTGGCGCCCGAGGCCGCACCGGCGACGGGCGTGCCGCACGAGAGCGCTTCGAGCGTCACGAGACCGAGCGCCTCGTTGAGCGCCGGTGCGGCGACGACCCAGGCGCGGGCGTAGAGGTCGGCGAGGGCAGCGTCGTCGAGCAGGCCCACGTGCCGGGCGCCCTCGGGCAGCGCGAGCGAGCCGTGGCCGGCCAGGACCAGCTCGGCGCCGGGCAGCGCGCGGCGCACCGCCGGCCACGCGTCGAGCATCGCCTGCACCCTCTTGCGCGGCTCGTTCGACGCGGCGGCGCAGACGACGAGCGGGTGCGGCGACCGGAGCGGTCCAGGCGCGAACAGGGTGGTGTCCAGGCCCGCCGGGACCACCCGCAGCGGCACGCCGAACCCCGCCATCTCGGCCGCCGCCCAGTCGCTGTTGACCCACACCTCGTCGGCCCGGGCGACGGCCCCGCGGAACAGCCGCTCGTCCCACCCGTGCAGCCTCTCGGGCAGGACCGTGCCGGTCAGCTTGAGCACGACCGGACGGCCGGAGCGCACCGCGCCGTACGCGTCGGCGTAGTGCAGGCAGTGCACGACGTCAGCTGTGCGGGCCCAGAGCGCGGCCGCCGCGGCGAAGCCCGGACCCGGCTCGGGCCAGTGTCGACGCCGTGGCACGCGCACCCACCGGACGGGGGCTCCGAGGACTCGACCGGACTGGGTGAGACCATGCGTCGTGCCGGTCAGGACGCGCGCGTCCTGACCGGCACGACGAAGCCGCTGGGCGAGCTCGTGGAGCTCGCGCTCGGCACCGCGCCGCACGTGCGGCCAGCCGTAGGGAGAGGTGAGCAGGACGCGCACGCCGACTCCCCTCCTCGAGCTCACCGGTGAGCGCACTCCCGTGCGCACCCTCGTCGCGGACCTGGTGCGGCGCCGCTCCCTGATCGCCATGCTGGCACGGCAGGACTTCGCCGCCCGCTACCGCAGCGCTGCCCTCGGCCTGACGTGGACGGTCGCGCTGCCTCTGCTGCAGGGCGTCGTCCTGGCGATCGTCTTCACCCGCGTCGTGAAGGTCCAGACCAGCGTCCCCTACGTCGGCTTCGTGCTCGTAGGCATCGCTACGTGGGCGTACATCAGCGCGTCCGTCGGCGCGGCGTCCACGGCGGTGGTCGACGGCGGCGCGCTCGCCACGAAGATCTACTTCCCGCGTCTGGTGCTGCCCGCGATCGCGCCCACGGCCAACCTCGTCGGCTACGCCATCTCGATGCTGGTCGGCGTCGTCGTCGCGGTCGTGCAGGTACGGCAGGTGCAGCCGCAGGTGCTGCTGCTCCCGGCCGCCATGGCGCTCGGCTACGCGCTGGTGCTCGTCGTCTCGTCCCTCGCTGCGCTGTTGCACGTCTACTTCCGCGACGTGCGCTACGTCGTGACCGCGGTGCTGCTCGTGGCCTTCTACGGCACGCCCGTCATCTACCCGCTCGAGCTCGCGGGCGGCCTGAAGCCGTTCGTGCTGGCCAACCCGGCGACTGGCGTGGTGCAGCTGACGCGCTGGTGCGTGTTCGGCGAGGCTGACGCGGTCGGCGCCGGGCTGGCGTGGAGCGTCGCCTGGACAGCGGCCCTCGCCGCCGTGGTGCTGTTGTCGTACGCCCGGCACGAGCGCACCGCCTGCGACCGCCTGTGACCGCCGCCAGGGCGATCGAGCTCCACGGCGTCGGCAAGCGCTACGTGCTGCAGTCCGGTCAGCCCCTGCTGGTGAACCGCCTGGGGCGCAAGCGCACGGAAGACCTGTGGGCGCTGCGCGACGTCGAGCTGACGGTCGACCAGGGCGAGACCCTCGGCGTCATCGGCCGCAACGGGTCCGGCAAGACCACTCTCCTGCGGCTGCTGTCCGGAGTGTCCGCGCCGACCACCGGGCGCCTGCGCGTGGTGGGGTCCATCGCCCCACTCATCGGTGTGGGCGTCGGCTTCCACCCTGAGATGACCGGCCGCGAGAACGTCCACGTCAACGGCCAGCTGCTCGGCCTGACCGCCCGCGAGGTCATCGACTCCTTCGACTCGATCGTCGACTTCAGCGAGATCGAGCGCTTCATCGACACCCCCGTGAAGTACTACTCCTCCGGCATGTTCCTGCGGCTCGCGTTCGCCGTCGCCGTGCACGTCCGGCCGCAGGTCCTGCTCGTCGACGAGGTGCTCGCGGTCGGCGACCTCGCCTTCCAGCTCAAGTGCATGGAGCGGATGCGGGAGATCCAGGCCAACGGGACGACGGTCGTCATCGTGACCCACAACCTGCAGATGCTGGACCGGATGGCACCCCGCGGGGTGCTGCTCAGCAGCGGCCGCGTCGCCTACGACGGTCCTGTGGAAGGCGCCCTGTCGGCCTACCACCGTGCGATGGAGGGCCGGTCCGACGGCGACACCACGACCGCGCGGGTCAGCGCCGAGCTGCTCGACGGCGACGGCACGCCGACCCGGCACTTCGCGACCGGTGCCAACATCCGGCTGCGCGTGCACGTCGACGTCGACGACGAGGTCGTCTCCCCCGTCCTCGGCGTGATGGTGGCCCCGCTCGGCCTCGGCGCGGCCTACGCGGTCCACACGACCCCAGGCTCGTACACCGACTCACACGGCCCGGGCCGGCCGCTCGAGGCAGAGGTCGAGCTGACCAACCGCCTGCTCGACGGGTCGTACTCCGTCGTCGTCGGCGTCCACGACGCCAGCGGCGGGCGGGAGCTCGGCAGCTCGGAGCCGGCGGTGTTCTACGTCAGCAGCGACGGCAGCGGGGCGTACGGCGTGGTCGACCTCGACGCCCGCTTCGAGGTCGGCGGCCGCACGGTGAACAGGGCCGGCAAGCAGCGGCTGGCCTGACCTCGTGAGCCGCCTGCCCGATCTCGTCGTCATCGGTGCTCCGAAGGCGGGGACCACGACCTTGGCCGGATGGCTGGCCGCGCACCCGCAGGTCGCCATGTCGGCGACGAAGGAGCTCGAGTTCCTCGACCTCTACTGGAGCCGGGGCACCGAGTGGTACCGCTCGCAGCTCCCGGAGGCGGAGCCCGCCACCGTCGTCGGCGAGGCGACGCCCACCTACCTGGGCCACCCTGACGCGCCCGCCCGCGCCGCGCAGGCCCTGCCGGACGCACGCTTCGTCGCCGTCCTGCGGGAGCCGGTCGCGCGTGCCTGGTCCAACTACTGGTTCTTCCGGTCGCTCGGGGTCGAGCGCCGCAGCTGGCCCGCCGCCCTGCGGGCGGAGGCGGCGGGACGCAGCCGCGCCGACTACCTCGGCCGGGGGCGCTACGCCGCGCAGCTCGGCCGCTGGGAGGCAGCCGTCGGTCGAGACCGCTTGCTGGTCCTGCTGTTCGACGACCTGCAGGCAGACCCGGTCGGGTTCTTCGCCCAGGTGTGCCGCTTCGCCGGCGTGCGCGACGACCGGCCGCCCACCTCGACCGGCGCGGTCAACCCGACCGGACGACCGCGTTCGGGTGGCGCCCAGTGGGCCCTGCACCGCAGCGGTCTCGCCAGGACGGGCGCCGGTGGCCGCATCTACCGGTGGAACGCCTCAGGACGGCGTCCGCCGGCCATGGACCACCAGGAGGCAGAGCACCTGCGCCGGTCGTACTCCGCCGACAACGCCGCGCTGGAGGGCTGGCTCGGCCGTGCGCTGCCGCCCGCGTGGTGGGCCTAGCAGCTACTTCGACGGCTCCGGCACGTCGCAGTCCCGCACCTTCGGGTTGACCCCGGCGTAGTTCAGCGGGCCGGCCACCACGGTGAGCGCGATCGTCCCCGCCCGCGCGCAGCTGGCGTCGCCACCCGCGAAGTAGTCGCGCTGGTAGGCGGCGAAGGCGCCGATCACGAGCCAGACGATCAGGAGGAGCGAGCCGATGCGCATGACGGTCTCGTTCCCCGTGTGCTGACGGCGACGCCCCGCCGAGGGGGTGGACCTAGCCGAGCTGCTCGTCCAGCCCGGCCGTCGCCATGCCGGACCAGGTCCCGTCGACGAGGTGAGCGAGCACGACGAGGTCACGCAGCTCGCCGGCCTTGTCGCGGACGTGGTCGCGCAGGAGCGCCTCGGGCTCGAAGCCGATCGCCTCGAACATGCCGATCGCGGGCACGGAGTCCACGACGACCTCGACGACCGTCTTGGTGAGGCCGAGCTCGAGCGAGGTGAGCAGCCCGTGCCGG